>JBBDTA010000164.1:0-14208 GCA_040904605.1 Paenibacillaceae bacterium | reverse complement strand
CTTGAACTCATCTTAGCAAGACTGCCGTTCGAAGCGCAGACATATCCGCAGCAATATTCAATCCTTCCATTACCTTCAGACCCGTTCGTAGTTGTGATTCCAAGCTCATGGACACAGTTTTCCAGAGATGAGGTCATCTGTATGAAGGACTTAGCCAGCTTTCCGTTGTTAACGTTAAAGACGGATAGAACAACACGGATGCACAAGCAGGTTGTGAACGAATGTAGACGCCATGGATTTGAGCCCAACATTATTTGTGAATGCTCTAGTGTGGCCATCATTATGTCGCTTATTGCTGAAGGGATTGGCGCCACCGTGTTTCCTAAATCAGTTATGTCTGCTTTCCCGTCTACTGTTGTGAAGATGCTAGAAATTGAGGATGCAGACTTTCAATCTGAAGTAGGTATTCTATGGTTGAAGGACCGATACTTATCTAAGAGCGCCCAACATTTCATAGATCGTTTTCGAATATAGGTTATCTGATGTACAATAAGAGCTTGTTCAATAATATCTTATTGAACAAGCTCTAGAATAGAATATTAATGTTGGGGAAAGAGGTATTTGAATGAATAAAGAATCCATTTATGGATTAACTTTTGATCGACTGACAGCTTGGCTTATGGAGCATGGACATAAGAAGTTTCGGGCTTCCCAAGTTTGGGATTGGCTCTATAAGAAGCGTGTAACAAGCTTTGCTGAAATGGTAGATGTTCACATGGAGTGTATAGAATTATTAGCCGATCATTATGTCATCCAAACGATAAACGAGCACGTGAAGCAAGAATCAGCGGATGGGACGATAAAGTTTTTGTTTAAATTAAATGATGGTAATCTGATTGAAACCGTATTAATGAGACAGAAATATGGGCTGTCGGTTTGTGTCACGACGCAGGTCGGATGTAACCTTGGATGTAGCTTCTGCGCGAGTGGGCTATTAACCAAAAGTCGTGATTTATCCTGTGGTGAAATTGTCGAACAAATTATGAACGTGCAACATCATCTAGACAGAGCTAAGAAGGATGAGAAAGTGAGTCACGTTGTGGTTATGGGGATTGGTGAGCCCTTTGATAATTTCGATAACCTCGTAAATTTCCTGCAAGTGATTAAAGATCAGAAAGGACTAGCTATTGGCGCCAGACATATCACTGTATCAACAAGCGGACTAGCTGATAAAATTGTGGAATTCGCCGATCTCAATTTGCAGGTAAACCTAGCGGTATCCTTACATGCACCGAATAACGAGCTGCGCACGCGAATTATGAAAATTAACCGTGCTATACCCTTAGAAAAATTAATGAAGGCCATTGATTACTATCTGGAAAAAACGAATCGGAGAATTACGCTAGCCTACATATTACTTAAGGATGTTAATGATCGAAGGGAGCATGCCTTACAGCTGGCGGAACTTCTTGCGGATAAACGACATCTTGCCAAAGTCAACTTAATTCCATACAACCCAGTGGATGAGCTCAGTCAATATCAGCGAAGCGATCAGGCATCGGTGATGGCATTCTATGATACGTTAAAGAAACAAGATATTAATTGTACGGTACGCCTGGAGCATGGGACGGATATTGATGCTGCTTGTGGACAACTAAGAAGTAAACAAATTAAAGAAAATCTATTCGTAAATTAAAATCAAAAGGGTAAGCTTGAATGGAATTTCAGAGAGAGGACGCAGCTAATGACCCGTACTATACCATTATTCATTGGAGTTTTATGCTTCATTGGATTCGTGCTGATCGCAATTTCATATCAGAGTCGCCTGATCATCCAGCTCGACGAATGGTTGATCCAACATATCCAACACTTGGAATCAAACGGATTAACCGACTTCATGAAATTTTTCTCCTTTATCGGATCGGGCCCAATGGTGGCAGTAGTAGCAATAGCGGTTATTCCGTTATTATTCTTTTTCAAGCATCGTATAGAAATTATTATTTTCATTGTAACAGTTAGCGGAACTGCTCTTCTTAACACTTTACTTAAGCTTCTATTCCAGCGTACAAGGCCAGTCATCCATCCTATCATTGTTGAAACAGGTTATAGCTTTCCAAGCGGTCACTCAATGGGTGCTTTTACTTTGTATGGGACCTTGACCTTATTGTTGTGGAGGAATATCCCTAGTCGTTCCGGTAGAGCTTTGTTAGTCGGATTCAGTCTATTCATGATTCTATGTATCGGGCTGAGCAGAGTGTATCTCGGCGTTCATTACCCGAGTGACGTAATTGGCGCTTATTTGGTAAGCGGTACCTGCTTAATCGTTATAATTGTTTTACTACACTCCCAATGGATGTTGTACCGCTGAAAAAGAGTTTCAATTGATAAATATCGTTCCCCTACCACAAAACTGTTTCTCTAGACCCACACGGTTTCAATCCTGTATGATACTTGGAGACAATTAAGAGGGGTCCGGAGGAATAATCATGGAATTGAATGAAAAGATGAAACTGGGAGAGAAGGGCGTTTGGATCAGCATTCTTTCCTATATATTCTTATCGATCTTTAAGGTATCGGCAGGTTACTTCTTTCACTCAGAAGCTCTATATGCTGATGGATTGAACAATACAACGGATATCATTGCTTCTGTTGCCGTACTTATTGGCCTCAAGATATCCCGAAGGCCCGCCGACCAGAATCACCGATATGGTCATTATCGTGCTGAGACGATTGCTGCTCTGGTAGCTTCTTTTATTATGATGTCCGTCGGATTGCTCGTTCTGTACAAATCTGTAAATACTTTTTTCGCGGATTCGATTGTAAAACCAGATTTACTTACAGCATGGGTTGCTATTTTTAGTGCCAGCGTTTTGCTAATGGTGTATCTCTATAACATAAAATTAGCAAAGAAGATTAACAGTAGTGCAATTAAAGCTGTAGCGCTAGATAATCGTTCGGATGCTTTGGTTAGTATTGGAGCATTTGCCGGAATTATCGGGGCGCGTATTGGGTGGACTTGGCTTGATCCGATTGCTGCTATTGGAGTGGGACTGATCATTTGCAAAACTGCTGTTGATATTTTCCGTGATGCTTCGCATGCTTTAACAGATGGATTTGATGAGAAGGTACTGAAGGTATATAAGAAGACAATCGAAACTGTAACGGGTGTTAAGAAGGTACAAGATATTAAAGCTAGAATACACGGCAACAATGTACTTCTAGACGTGACAATCATCGTCGATGCTGACCTTAATGTAGTACAGAGCCACGATATCAGCGATAACATCGAAAAACGTATGGATCTCATTCATCAAGTAGATCATGTACATATTCATGTTGAACCTTCGAAGCGGATAGAGAAGAGTCCTCAGTGACCTCCAGGTGACTCAATACCGATTCGATCAATAATATGCTTGCTTTCTTCGTTAAGCCCTACGACTTCAACATGCTTATCTAATTGCCGATATTTCATAACCGTCTTTGCAATGGCATTCACTGCAGAGTGATCCCATACATGGGAGTGAATAAAGTCGATAACAATTTGATCGGGATCATGGATATAATCGAATTTCTCAACAAAGTGAGACGTCGTTCCAAAGAACAATTGGCCTGAAATGGTGTAGACCTTCTTACTATTCGAAGATTCTAAGCGGGAAGAAATACGGAGATTGGATATTCTCGATGCAAAGATTAATGCGCTCAGAAGTACACCAGCCATAACGCCATAAGATAAATCATGAGTAATAACAACGATACTGACGGTTACAATCATAACAAGCGCATCGCCAAAAGGTATCCTCTTAAGCTGGACGAGCGATGACCAGTCGAATGTACCAATCGAGACCATGATCATTACACCGACTAGAGCTGCCATCGGGATTTCTCTCACAACGCTGCCAAGGACAATAATCAAGAATAACAGGAAAACGCCAGCGATGAATGTAGACAAACGCGTACGGCCACCTGATTTGACATTGATAACAGATTGGCCGATCATGGCGCAACTGGCCATTCCTCCCCAAAATCCTGTAACCACGTTAGCCAAACCCTGTCCTTTTACTTCTCGGTTCTTGTCGCTATTACTATCTGTCATGTCATCTACAATGGTTGCTGTTAACAATGATTCTAGAAGACCTACCAGAGCCATCGAGATGGAATAGGGTAATATGATGATTAGATTATCAAGTGTCGGAATAAAGTTAGGCAGATGAAAAACAGGAAACGCGCTGCTAATTGTCCCCATATCACCCACTGTCGGTACATTTATCTTTAAGCTTATTGTTACTACAGATACAACTATAATGGCTACCAGTGCAGATGGCACAGATCTCGTGAATCGAGGAAGAATATAAATGATCAGTAGAGTCAATGCAACGAGACCATACATGATCCAACCTTGTCCTACAAAATGCGTCAGTTGAGCCATGAATATTAGAATCGCTAAGGCATTCACAAACCCAGTCATTACAGAATGCGGTACGAAGCTTATGAACCTACCTAATTTTAGATAGCCTACAATAATTTGAATGATTCCCGTCAATATGGTTGCCGCAAACAGAAATTCTACACCATGATCTTTGACAAGCCCGACCATTAATAATGCCATAGCACCGGTGGCAGCGGAGATCATCGCCGGTCTTCCTCCGAAAAATGAAATCATGACGGCCATTGTAAAAGAAGCGTAAAGCCCGACCATTGGATTGACGCCTGCAATAATCGAAAAAGCAATGGCTTCAGGTATTAGAGCAAAAGCTACGGTCATTCCTGCTAGAATATTTGATTTCGGATCTGTGAACCATTCCTTCATAAAGCTATATTTAGCTGCCAAAATAAAATTCCTCCCGCAATATATAAGTTGTGACTTTTCATCCCCTGAAAAGTCGGATCCGTGAGCTTTCTCCTTTTTGGATTATACAGAGTTCAGATTGTTATTACGAGGGACTCTGAATGTCAAGAAAGCGTTGTATCCGTATATTTTCTTCTGGTTCCTTCTGATTACTCTTCTTATCACTATATTTTGTGATGGATTATGAGTTGAAATATACATTATTAATTTGTTTGAGTATAATTGAGTTAGAACTAGACGAGAAGGGATGGATGAATATGTACAAGACCATATTGATAGCTGCAGACGGATCGGCACACTCTCTAAGGGCTGCAGACCACGCGATGAAGCTTGCCACTTATGATCCGGAGACTCTTGTTGTGATTGTGTATGCCCTTGATTCTGATCATGTAAAAGCAGATGTGCTGCATCATTGGAATGCGCTTGATCGTACCGACATTCGAAAAAAACGAGTGATCGATGTTGAAGCGAAAGCAGTTAAGGCTGGCGTGAAGTTCGTAACAAAAATTTTGCATGGAGAGCCTGGTCCGGTAATTGTGAAATATGCGAATGAGAATAACGTAGATCTCATTGTATTGGGAAGTAGAGGTCTAAACGCACTACAGGAATTTGTTCTCGGAAGTGTTAGTCATAAAGTAGCTAAGAGAGCACATTGCCCTGTTATGATTGTGAAATGAAGCGATTTGTGATGTAGACCAAATAACCACCTCTACACAGGGTGGTTATTTGGTTCACATTGCGTTCTACCTCCTTGATCGTGTACCATTTATAAATATGAAGAAAGGATCGTGCCAACAACATGGAAACCTTTGAAACCGTAAAATTAACTTCTTTATCGAGCAAAGGAGGTTGCGGGTGCAAGATTGGTCCCGCAGATTTGATGCAAGTCCTTCGAAATCTTCCTCCGGCACAGTCCAATCCTGACTTGCTTGTTGGATTGGACACGAGCGATGACGCTGGTGTTTACCGATTAAGCGATGAATTAGCACTTGTTCAAACCGTAGATTTCTTCACTCCGATTGTTGATGATCCTTATGACTTCGGACAGATTGCTGCTGCGAATGCAATCAGTGATATTTATGCGATGGGTGGTAAACCCTTAACGGTATTAAATATTGTCGCCTTTCCAATAACTACATTGGACAAGCGGATTCTTTCCGAAATATTACGAGGTGCAGCGGATAAAGTACAGGAAGCTGGAGCAACACTTGTCGGTGGTCATTCGATTGATGACAAAGAACCCAAATTCGGTCTCGCTGTAACAGGTCTCGTTCATCCCGAGAAAGTGCGTACTAATGCAGGAGCGAAGCCAGGTGATCACTTGATTCTAACGAAACCGATTGGTGTGGGGATCTTGACGACTTCGATCAAGAAAGATCAATTAACATTGGAGGAGACTAAGCATCTCACCAAAGTCATGTCAACCTTGAATAAGGCGGCTGCGGAAATTATGGAACCATACTCGGTACACGCCTGCACGGATGTGACGGGCTTCGGGCTAATTGGACATGCCTTGGAGATGGCTAAAGGCAGCACGGTGTGTGTGAAGATACATTATAAAGATGTACCTCTGTTACCAAGGGTAAGAGAGTTGGCCGAGAACGGATTTGTTCCGGGAGGTACGAAGAACAATTTCGTCCATGTACAGAACGATGTAACCTTTCCTGATGAGATGGATCAGATTGATCGTTGGATTCTATGCGATGCGGTTACTTCAGGAGGGCTGCTGATAGCAGTTTCAGGGGAACAAGCGGTTTCCTTGTTAGAGAACCTGAAACAAGCTGGTGTTGATGCGAGCTTAATTGGTGAGATTACAATGGATAAACCTAGCCATATCATTGTTGATTAACGCTGAATATTAAAAACAATAGAAGTATGAAAGGATACAAGATATGTTTCAGGACTTAACGCTTGATGAATTGTTGGAGCTGCGTCAGAAGAAGGAACTCGTAACAATCGATGTAAGATCTCCATCCGAATTTGAAGATGCTACTATTCCGGGTAGCTTGAATATCCCTTTGTTCAATGATGATGAACGTGCTGAGATTGGCACCCTATATACGCAAGTCAATGTCCAAGCTGCCAAGGAACGAGGTCTTGAGATTGTGTCGGCCAAGCTGCCATCCTTCATCAAGCAATTCTCACAGATTCCCGGGAATAAGGTGGTTTTTTGCTGGAGGGGTGGCATGCGCAGTAAGATAACGGCAACGCTCCTCTCCCTAATGGGAATTCACGTCTATCGGTTAGAGGGCGGATTTCGCGCTCATCGTCAAGGTGTAATTAAAGCTCTTGACGAACTAATCATAACACCTCCCGCTATTGTACTCCATGGAAATACAGGAAGCGGCAAAACGGCAATCCTTCGTATTCTGAAAGATCAGGGTTATCCTGTATTGGATTTGGAAGCGATGGCCGGACATCGAGGCTCCGTATTCGGAGACATCGGACTTAAAGCACACAATCAGAAGAAATTCGATGCTTTGCTTATTGACGAATTGATTTCTAATGAGCGATCACCGTATTTACTTATTGAAGCAGAGAGTAAACGAATCGGTAAGGTTGTACTTCCAGATCAATTAGTCCAGAAGAAAGAAGAGGGTTATCAGATCTGGTTGGAGTTGCCAATTGAGACCCGCGTCCAGCATATATTGAACGATTATTGTCCATGGGAACATCAAGAAGAATGCATAAAGTCATTTCTTCTAATCAAATCTCGTATTCACACCCCTGTTGCTAATGAGATCGAGCAGTACTTGAGAGATGGAAAGTACGAACGTGCAATTGAATTACTGCTTATCAACTATTATGATCATCGCTACGCCTATTCTTCATCATTAAACAACTTGGAGAAAAGATCAGTTATTAAAGCGAATTCGGTTGAAGAAGCTGTGGATGGAATAAAACAGTTGATACTTAAGGAACGAATATACGGTAACGCGAATATGGAACAATCCAATATGTCATAAAATTATCGAATTATTGACATGATTTAGCCCATTCTTGTTATGTTTGATTATCGGGTTTATGGCTAAAATAGAATGGAATGGGTGTGAGAATAATGCGAATTAAAAAAAATAAGATTAATTCAGTTATGGTCTTCATACTCTTACTTTTATTGACCGCTTGTTCAAGCGGTGGTAACACAACTTGGGATCCAGCTGAGGTTGACGCGATCCTATCAGCAGAGCCATCATCCATTAAAGCTGGTGTGGAAGTGAAGTTGATCGCTCAGATGATGGGAATACCCGACAAGAAGGGCGCAGATATGCAGTTTGACATCATCATTGACGGGAAATCCAATCTAAGTGGAAGTCATGAGGAGGGAGAAGGCGTTTACAGCTTATTGTTTGTATTTCCACATCCCGGCACATATGACGTGTATCTCCATTATTATTTAGACGGCGAGCATATCACCAAGCTGAAACGGATGGAGGTCATATGAGCTTCCCACGCACATTCGGTATATTTGTAATCGTAGTTTACATGGCAATTCTCCTTTTTCCAGGCTATTACGTTTCAGGACAATCGTCCTCGAGCCTTCAATCTATGATTGACAGCGCTAAGCCTGAGGAGACGATTGTCGTTCCGACAGGTAGCTACGAGGGACCGCTTGTGATCAATAAGGCCCTAACCATACAGGCAGTCGGTGAAGTGAACCTTGTAAACAATAGCAAGGAGCCGGCAATCTGGATAACAGCCGACGACGTTCATATGAAGGGATTCACAATTGTTGATATAACAGAGAAGGAGTCCGCATCCATCCTGATAGATGCCGATCATGTTGAGATCGATCATTTGAACATCCGAACCGCTTCGTATGGCATTCGGCTTAATGGTGCTAGCTTTAACGAAATTCGGAATTCGGAAATTGTATGGGAATCTGCAGTGAAGCGGGAAGCGAAGCTGTCAGATAAGCGAAATGGAATCGATTTGTACGAATCACACGACAATCGCTTGATCGGCAATACTATCTCTGATTTGCATGACGGTATTTATTTGGAACGCAGTGATCGTAATGTCGTGGAAGAGAATCAAGTCTTCCGTTCCCGGTACGGAGTGCACTGCATGTATACGAATGGCACTATAATCCGAAACAACGTCGGTTCATTCAATATTACGGGTGCAATGGTGATGGCCGTCCGAGACGTGGAGGTCGTAGGGAATTCCTTCTATAAGCAGAATGAGAGTGTAAACTCACAGGGTATCCTGCTGTTTGATGCCCACTCGTCCCTTTTTTCCGACAATATAGTGGAGGGCAACCGAGTTGGCTTCTATATCGAATTATCTTCGGACAATACCCTACTGCGAAACCAAGTTAAGCAAAATTTTATCGGCATCCAATTTATCGAGGCGAGTAAAAATCGTCTAAGCGAGCATCTATTCAGTGGTAATGTCATCGAAGCAGAAGCAAGGTCTAGCGCCGATAATAATGTAGACGGCAACTTCTGGGATTCATTTCGCGGAATTGATCTGAACGGAGACGGCAGAAGTGAGATAACAAACGCAATCAATCCCTATTTTCAAACGGTAGTTAAAGCTCGTCCAGCATTTCAACTCTTCTTTCAATCGCCGGGAATGATTTTTCTACAGGAATTGTTTCAGTCTGAGCGCCATCAATGGATGACGGACAACAGCCCATTAATGGAACCTCCTGCTGATATACAAGATAAGCTGTCCAGCCAAGCTAAGACGGGTACAGGAATTATGGGAGCTTTATTACTAATAGTATCAATGACTACAATATTCTATTTGGGGGTACGAAGATCATGAACAGTAAATATGTAAAGACAATGATTTTGCTAAGTGTGGTTGTAATAGCGTTAATCGGTTGCGGTGATAAGAAATATGAACCAGTTGCAGTGAATGAAGATGTGGACAAGTGTGATATCTGCAATATGCAGGTCAATGATAACGGTTTTGCAACCCAATTGATCACAGAGGAAGGAAAGGTATATAAGTTCGACGATCTCGGCTGTATGAATGAGTGGAAGAAGGAAAATGGCACAGACGAAATTGAAATCGAATTTGTACGTGATCAAGAAACTAGTGAATGGATCAATGCAGACCGTGCATATTATGCTTACGATCCTTCATTCAAATCACCAATGGCGTATGGGCTTATCTCTTTCAAGGACAAGAAGTCGGCTGAGCAGTATATAGTTGAGCAGGGCACAGGCGTATTGATGAACTGGTCTGATTTGTCTTCTCACACGTGGGAAAGAAATAAGGGCAACATGCATATGCAAATGAAGAATCACGAAGAGAAGGCTCATGAAGAGTCAGAAGCTATGGGGAGCCATTAGTGATGCCTGTCTTTCATGTCGCGCTACGCGAGGTGAAGATTGGATTCCGCAATCCTTGGGCTTACTCCTTCTTAGGTCTTTTCAGTATATTTAGTCTTACATTGTTGCTCATACAAGCTCAGAATGTCGTTGAGGGCTACACTGGTTTAACAGGCTCGATGCTGAATTTGATTCTATATCTTCTACCATTAATGACCTTGCTGCTAGGCTCCTTCTCACTTACAGTAGAGAAAGAAGAGGGAAGCTGGGAGTTATTATCAACTTATCCGATTCACACATTCGCATTCATATCCGGTAAATTTATTGGCATGGCCATTGTTCTTCTGACGATAATCACTTTTGGCTTCGGACTCATGGGGTTGATCGGGGCATTGGGCGGCAGAGGATTCGAAGGAACTACCTTCGGATTGTTCTTTGTCTTTTCCATGGGCTTGGTCTTGTTATTCCTTGCCGTTGCTCTTGGAATCGGCACAATCGCCCGCAATCGTTGGCAAGCGCTCACAATCGCGGTTTCGGTATGGTTTTTTGCGATTATCGCATGGCCTGCACTCTTGATGGCTGGACTTGGTCAGCTACCCTATTTGTGGATTAAACCTGCCGTTGTTGGGCTTACGATACTCAATCCGGCCGAATTGGTTCGATTATTTATCATTGTTAAATTAGGTGGTGGATCAGTGCTCGGACCAGAGTACTATCAATGGGTTGACTGGATCAAACGTCCGCTAGGTACCGTATCTTTCTTGCTGCTCTGTTCCCTCTGGATCGGAGCGGCGATTAGCTTCGCTAATATCATGTGGGAACGGGGGCGTTCTCGTGGATGAACCGATTGTCAAGATGAGAGATGTTCTGAAATTGTTAAACAAACAAACCGTTGTGAATGAAGTCAATTTGAGCGTGAAGCAAGGAGAAGTACTGGCACTATGCGGCGCTAATGGAGCTGGGAAAAGCACGTTGCTCCGCCTGCTTGTTGGCATTATACAACCTACTAAAGGAACCATTCGAATTAAGGGATTGGATTGGATGGGAAGTCGACGGGAGTACTCGGGATTGATCGGTTATATGCCAGATGATTATCGATTCGGCAATGGCTTGACTGCAAGGGAGACGTTATCTTTCTGGGCATCATTGCGCGGTTTGCCAGTTAAACGTGCCGATGAGGTGCTTGCCGAGGTTGGTTTGACGGGTACGGGGAAGAAGCCAGTATCATCTTTCTCCAAAGGTATGCGGCAGCGTGTACTGTTCGCCCAAGCGATGCTAGCTAGGCCGGCGGTCTTAGTACTTGACGAGCCAACGAACGGTTTGGACCCTTTCTGGATGGACTCATTCATTAAGCTGATCCGTTCCGTGAAGGAAGAAGGTCACACCGTTATCTTCTCCACACACCAACTTCAGATCGCAGAAGCGTTGGCGGACCATGTGGTGTTTATGAATCATGGTAGAATTGAATTAGACGATACGATCGAGAATATTCGGGTGCAGTTTGGCTCAAGAGGGTTGCATGATGCCTTTGCTGGTTTATTGGGAATTCCCGTGAGCTGAGAGATAATGGATTCTGTCCTATCGCTGATTATGTTGCATAGAATAGGTCCCTATAGTATAATTTCAATATGGAAGGGGAAAAATTCATGATGGACAATAAAACGGAGCATACAGATCACTGCGATTCTTCAACCGAAAGAAAGAGCCACCATTCCGAAAAAGTGAAAAAAGATATGATCAGCAGACTCAACCGAATTGAAGGGCAAATTCGGGGGGTTAAGGGTCTTATTGAAAAAGATACTTACTGTGATGATGTTCTAAATCAGATCGCCTCAATTCAATCTGCATTAAACGGAGTTGGAAAGCTGCTGTTGGAAAATCATATGAGAAGCTGTATTGTCGAACGAATCCAAGAAGGCGACCATGAAGTGATTGAGGAGCTGTTGATCACAGTTAATAAATTGATGAAGTAAGGAGAAGACCTGTATGATGACATTTGGATTAAGAGGAGGCTATATTGTTCATGAAACGTATGGCAATCATAGTGTTGTTAATGGCCGCTATACTTGCTGCCTGTGCTAATAATACACAGAATATAGATCATTCTGGTATGGATAATGGTTCAGAGCAAGACGAAGAACATGGCGGCCATGGTATAGAGCATGGTGGAGATAGTACCATCAAACCGGAAGAAGTCAATGTCGTTTGGACGTTCGCCGAAGAGACGCCAAAGTCCGGGATGGAAATCATTCTAAATATTCAAGTCCAAGACAACGATCATAAACCGATTGAATACTTCGATATCAGTCATGAGAAAAAACTGCATTTGATCGTAGTTAGTAAAGATTTCTCGTACTTTCATCATATTCATCCGGAATACATAGACGAAGGCTTGTTTGAAATCAAGACACAATTTCCTTCCGGTGGGGCATATAAACTATTTGCGGATTTCATCCCGACCGGCGGGGAAGCGATGACCAAGAGCAAGTGGATTGAGGTTGAAGGAAACAGGGCACCATCGAAAGCCTTTGAACCGGATAGCAACTTGACCAAATCGGTGGGTGGGAAAGAAGTGACTCTATCCATTGACCAGTTGCAAGCGGGGAAAGAAGTGATTCTGAACTTTACAATCAAGGATGACAAGACGAAGGAACCGATCAACAATCTCGAGCAATATCTTGGTGCTGTGGGTCATGTTGTTATCCTGACTGAAGATGCGGAGCAGTATTTGCACGTTCACCCGATGGAAGAAAAAGCAACTGGCCCAGATGCGAAATTCGCAACAACATTCCCACAAAGCGGGATCTATAAAATCTGGGGACAGTTTCAGCATAAAGGTCAAGTGTTCACTATTCCATTTGTCGTAAAGATTCCTTAATATGATTACCAAGATTACCAGAACCCGGCAGGACAGGAAAGATGTCCTGCCGGGTTTATTATTTCTTCGTATAAATAATCACGGTAATCAAATATGAAGTAATTGACAAAATACATAAGGTACTCTAATATTCAATTAAATACTTGAATAAAGGCATGGCATTCGTGCATTTCGACTTGAAGAAGGATATCAAGAGTGGCGGATTCATGCTGGAATTCACTAAAATTCAAATCATATAGAGGGTAAGGTGATCATTATGATATTTAGACAGTATTTACACAATGAACCAGTTGCAGCTTCCTATATATTCGGATGTGTTAGCAAGTCTACCGGCATCGTCGTAGACCCCCTATTGTCTGATGTAGATTTATATATACGGGAATCAGAACGCCTTGGTATGAGAATAAAATATGTGATCGATACGCATTTACATGCGGATCACCTTTCAGGTGCAAGAGCCATTAGCGAACTATCCGGTGCGAAATACGTTCTACATCGTTCGGCCGACACAAATTACGAATTTACAAGCGTTGATGATGGCGATGAGCTTGTGGCTGGCAATACCATTATCAAGGTGTTACACACACCTGGTCATACTCCAGAACATATCTCTTTATTAGTTACTGACAAGTCAAGAGGAGATGATCCGTGGTTTCTCCTCAGCGGCCATTCCCTCATGATTGGAGATGTTGGTCGAACTGAACTCGCTTCCGATATACGTTTAGGTGCTGCTGATCTCTATGAAAGTTTATTTAATAAACTGTTAATGTTAGACGATCATCTTGAGATCTATCCAGGAGCGTTTTCGGGTTCTGTCTGTGGAAGAGGATTGAGCGGGAAACCGTCTTCAAACCTAGGATTTGAAAAGAGATTTAATAAGGCGCTTCAATTTAAGGATAAACAAAATTTTGTCTCATTCATGACAGAAAACGTTCCTCCTCAGCCGGAAGAGTTTAAACAAATCAGATTAACGAACCAGGGATATTATGATTGAGAAGGGGATCAGACCTAACCTGCTCTTCTTCTTTCTACAAAGGAGAGAAGGATTTTCAATTAAACTCGTATAGCGCTGCGTTATCGTTCATTATCAGCTTCGGTTTCTCAAAAGCCATTGTGAATAAATAGGGCATTCCTCGTCATGAGGAATGCCCTATTTATGTCATTGCTTTATGAATAGCTTTTCTTCCTTTTTAAATATTCAACCAGTCCGCCTTCACTTAATATTTGCACCATGACATCAGGCATTGTGGTTCCAAGATATG
>JBBDTA010000163.1:0-14521 GCA_040904605.1 Paenibacillaceae bacterium | reverse complement strand
GGGAATTGAACCCCAAGCGATTAAATCTGCGAACTTCGCGAATAATGTATATTTTATTGAATTTCCGAGTGTTGATCTCTCAAACTATATTACCATATTTCGGAAAGGATATGTTTTAATGTTCAAAGATTTGTTACATAAAATCATTGAAAGTTAACGGTTTAACAATGCAACCATAATTGATAACCGGCATGTATTTGCTTGCGGCATTGCTTCATCCGGACGTATTTCCATCCTATCAAGACGGAAGCGATCCATTACTGGATCGCCTCTAGTTCGATTTGATTATTCGCGGAAGGCCGTGCCACATATAAATGACCTCATTGGAGGCAAGTGCTGCGGTCTGTGCTATTCTTCCTATAATATCACGCATCGCCCGCTCCTCCGGGGATATCGGCACAATACCTCGTCCCATCTCCAGCATGATAAATACGACTTCCCGCCTCATACCCTTGTCATCCACTGCAGTACGCTTATCCTCTTCCCGAAACACATCGTTCATGATCGCAGATATCCACGACTGCACCTCCTCCTCTGAAGCGCCCTCAAGCAGCTTTTTCTGCACCCATTCCTCCCAGCCTTCCATAACGAGGATACTATGTGCTGTCCATTGCTTACGCCACTGATCCGGTTCATGCCTTTCATAGCTGGATACCCATTCGAGGGTTCTATTATGGAACAATTCTCTTATATATTTCCGTTTGCCTGCATAAGCGCCTCCGGTGACGAGCAGCATATCCATTCCCCTCTCTTCTCTATGGTCCATTTCAGCATTTTACCATTTTGGACCCTCCAGCTCCAAAATGGAATATCAGGCCAAAAATACTGCAGGAGCATACGAATGACACCACCGTGTGTAACAACGAGCAGACATTTTACTTGTCCATCCTTGGACGAACCTGTTAATTCATCAAGTTCAGCTAACATACAGTCCAATACCCGCTGTTTCACTGCACTTCCAGATTCCCCCTTGGGCGGGGTTTTCTTCATCCAATCGTCTAACCAACTTTGATATAAGGGTTCCTCTTTCATTTGCTCGTAGGTTTTCCCTTCCCATAAGCCAAAATGAATCTCACGCAGCCGAGCATCCACCTTAGCATACTCTAGACCTTGCGGCTGCAGCACATCTAGTGTTTGTCTGCACCGCAGCAAGTCACTTGAAAGGATACGGTTAAAAGCCAGCCCTTTCATTTGCTTCTTCAACGGAAGTAAATCCATTATATATTCTTCATGCAGCGGCTGATCCGTATGCCCTAAATATTTGTGCTCTAGATTCCACAACGTTACTCCATGACGAACAGCATAAATATCCACAAGCTGCACAACAGCCATAGCTCTCCCCCCTCGATAGCGGCACCTGCTAAGTCACCGTTCACAGCTTTAAACGAACGCCGAACCCACAGCCAGAACAGCAGGATAAAGAATGCATAAGCGATAACAAGCCATAGAATGAGCAGCATAGCTCCACTCAGATCAGCCAATACACCCGATGACAAAAATCCCCATGCTTCGACAAATAAGACGATCGGCAGAAAGGCAGTTATTAAATCTCGCCCCTTCATATGTTTCTTCCATTCATAGGCAAGTCCGCTAGACTTCACTGATGGAAGAGCTGCTAGCAAAAGAAGGCTTCCCCAACGTGTCAAAGCAGGAATCCAAATGAATGGCAACAAGGTATTCCAAGTGATCCCTTTAAACTGATCTAAATAAGCATAGACTAAAGCGATTTTCCAGAGCAATAAAAATAGAAGTGCTATTGCTCCTGCAACGCCAATCCGCGGATCCTTCATGATTTCCCATTTCTTATCCAGAGGAGCATAGGAACCCACCGCATCAGCCGTATCTGCCCAACCATCCAAGTGGAGACCACCTGTTAATGCGACCCACAAAGTAACGGTGAGTAATGCCAGCATCCATAGTGGAAGCCATGGGGACAGGATGTAAACAATCGCTGCAACGATCGCCCCTAAGCATAGTCCAACTAAGGCATAGCTGCGCAAAGCCCATCGCATGGTATCGCGGTTCCATGGACAGGATATGGGGATTGGAATTCTTGTCAAAAACTGAAAAGCCAAGAGTAAACCCCAAATGATGTTCATGTACCCGCCCCCTTCCAATATATTGGTATTCCCGCAATGACTTGCACAACTTCATCAGCATAGCACACTAGAATTTGGTGAAGCTTCTGTAGCGTTCGTACATAATTCATGATATAGGGATCACGATTTGGAACTCCTTCATGAAGATCATTAGAGACGATCAGCAAACCGACTTGCCGATTACGGGCCTCCTGGATACAATTGAGCAGTATAGGCTCCAACTGCTTCAGAATTAATCCTTGCTGAAACATTGCAAAATTAAGCCAAAGCGTCAAGCAATCTAGTAAAATGACGTCACCGGCAACCCGACTGCGGATGATCTCCGCAATATGTAACGGCTCCTCTATAGTCTTCCAAGCTTCACCACGACCCTCTTGATGAATGTTAATACGCTTTGCCATCTCCTCATCACTGGATACAGCTGTAGCTAAGTAGATCAGCGATGCTGAGGGATGGTTGGCCGTAGATCGTTGATACAGCTCCTTGGCTCTTTGTTCCGCATAAGCACTCTTACCGGATCTCGCACCGCCTGAGATAAATCCGATCATGATTCGGATCTCCAACGACTCAATACATTCAGCAATTGCTCATTCTCCTCTGCGGAACGAACCGCCAGACGTAGATATCTTCCATCTAATCCTGGAAATGTCGTCGTATGGCGTGCAAGCAATCCCTTATTTAATAAAAAGAGATACAGCTCTTGCGTTTGCTCTAATCGTTCCAGATCCCGAAGTAAATAAAAATTCACGCAGGAGCTTGATACATCGAAGCGCAGTGCTATAAGTCTAGAGCGTAATGCCGCCCATTGCTCGACTAGCCACTCCCTTGTCATATTCACAAAAGCGGTATCTCTCATTAGTCCCGGCACCAAAGCAGCGGCTGCTCCATTGACACTCCATGGGATTTGATCCGCACGCATCGCTGAGGCTGTTTCTTCTTGCGTCAGAGCATATCCCAGACGGATACCTGGAATCGTAAACATCTTCGTCATCGAGCGTAACAGTAATAGATTCGGAAAACGCCTAACCCAATCTGTTAATCCCTTCTTGGGCACAGGCATGAAATCAGCAAATGCTTCATCTATCACAACAAGCACTTCATTTCGGACTGCACAATCCAATACATTCTTTAAAGCTTCCTCCTCGACTGCCGTTCCAGTAGGATTGTTCGGTCTGCATAGGAATATTGCATTTACACTAGAGATCGCTTCCATCACCTGATCACAGGGAAAACTAAATCGGTCTTCCTCACGCAAGTAAACTCGTTCAATTTGAATGCCATAATGAGCGCATGCCTGCTCATATTCACCGAAGGTGGGATGAACAATTAACGCCCTGCCTCCCTGAATTCGTTTGGCGGCAAGAAAAATTGCTTCTGCACCGCCGTTCGTAAGCACCACCTGCTCAGGCCGCAGTCCCTCGTGCTCAGCGATTGCCATCCGCGCATCCAAGTAGCTTGGATCTGGGTATACTGCAGTTTGATCAAAGCCTTCGCTCCATGCATCCCGCACCCAAGCGGGAGGACCAAGCGGATTCAAATTTGCGCTGAAATCAAGGATTTGATGCAGTTCTGACAATGCGAACAGCTTCTTAATATATTTCGGCTGTCCGCCATGGCTTGGCCATTTCATGCACTCGCCTCCTATATGAAGTGATTTTGTATAAACCAGGTGATCACGCCTGTGATTGCGATAAAGACCAACCATCCGCCATGCATAATCGTAATGGAATAACGAATATCGCTGCATTGCAGCTCTCGTGTAGGTCGACCCATTCGAGCCCTCTCGGATATAACGCCTTGATACGAATTTCGCCCGCCTAGCTCAATACCTAAGAGTCCTGCTGTCATGGACTCAGGCCAGCCGCTGTTCGGACTCGGATGCTTAGGGGCATCGAGAAGTGTAATACGCATAGCTGTTCTAACGGACAATCCCGGCATGAACCAAGCGGCAATCCACATGCTTAGCGCGGTTAGTCGAGCTGGAAGCCAATTGGCTGCATCATCAATACGGGCTGATGCCCTGCCGAAGAGAAGAAATCGTTCATTCTTATACCCGACCATCGAATCCAGCGTATTAACCGCTCGATAAGCCATCGCAGCAGGAACCCCGCCGACGAGCATCCAGAACAGAGGCGAGGTGATTCCATCCACGGTATTCTCTGCTACGGTTTCTACCGTGCCGCGAATAATTTCAGGCTCATTCAAAGCTTCCGTATCCCGCCCGACAATCATGCCTAACTGCCTTCTTGCTTCCACTAGATTCCCCGTCTTTAGAGGAGCAGCTACCTGCAGCGCTGCATCCTTCAACCCCTTCACCGAAATCGTGGTAGATAACAAATAAATTTCCAATCCAATTCCCGCATAGACATTCAACTGATGAGCGGCCCAGATGGTCACGAAGGTACTTGTATAGACGGTACCTATCACAAAGACAGCCATAACGACTCCCTTTCTTTTACGTTGAGAGCCCTTGTTCCACCTTTGCTCTAAAAAGGAAATAAGCTTCCCCATGCCCACAACGGGATGAGGAAGCCATCGAGGATCACCGATCCATAGGTCAATCAATATGGCCAAAGCAACGACCCATACAAAATGGGGAATCACATCGGAAAAACCGATGCTTGATAAGCTCTCCCAGTTCATTAGACCTTCGCCATCCTTTTCTGGTATTTGCCGATCGCTTGTTTCAACGCTTGATAAATCAATTGACCAAGCCGCTTCCCAATGACAGTGCCTGAGCCGGCATACGGAGTTGCAGTCCCCCGTTGTGTGCAGGCGATCAGCAGGCTGTCTGTAGATGTGCCAGTAGCAACGGTTCCGGTGAGCCTATCCTTGATCTGCATATCGTGCATGGCCTTCGTCTTGGCTTCCGATGCAGATAGCATCGCATTCACAAGCGCACCATCGGTTAAATGACCATCAATGAACAGCATGGTGTTGATCGTCCCGATTCGGCGAACCGCCTCCGGCTGTGTTTCAGCAGTGATATCTACCGCATTACCTACTCCAGCCGTTACAACCACAAGACAAGAGTAGTCATTCGCTTCATGGGTAAGCATCACCATATCCTCCAGCTGCACCGCTGTCATCATACCAATCGTTTCCTCTGCTGGTATCCCGCGATCGTCCAACCAGCCGCGGATATCCTGCTGCGGATTGGAGCAGTTGTAATTCTTATCAACATGGAAGTTGCAAAAATGCCTCGCCCAGCCCAGTCCTTCTCCAATGACGCCGTTAGAGATCGATCGCAATGGCTGCGAGCAGCGGAGATGGATGACGCTCTCATCCCGTTCCAAATTAAACATAGAGGAGAAACCACCGGCTGCAAAAGGGGGTTCGTCACTATGAGGTAATAAAAACAATTGCGGCTTGGCCATTTTCGGGTGACTTCCCGCATTGACTTTTACCCCGTATACATCCTCCAGCTGCTTCTCCTTGCGCAGCATATGTACGTTACCGATCTCCACAATTTGACCGTCCCGAAGCAATGCGACGCGGTCAGCATATAAAGAAGCAATATTTAGATCATGCAGAATAGCGAAAACAGTCAGTTCATTCGTACGCTGCCATTCCTTCAGCAGATTTAACATATCAAAGGTATGTCGAATATCCAAATGATTGGTTGGCTCATCAAGCAGCAGCACCTGCGGCTCCTGCGCCAAAGCCTTTGCCAGCAGCACGCGTTGCTTTTCGCCGCCGCTTAGTTCCGTAAATGGCTTATAACGGTAATGATCCACCTTACAGATGGACATCGAGCGTTCTACAGCGTCTCGATCCTCGATCGAAATCGTCTTCAGAAAGCCTCGTTGATGCGGATATCGACCGAGCATGACAATTTCCTCAACGGTAAAGTCAAAAAACACCTTCTCTTCCTGTGACAAAACAGCGAGCATGCGAGCCTTCTCCGTTATCGATAGAGCTTCAATCGGCTTGCCTCGGAGCGCTACCTCCCCGCCTAAACGTGGGATGACACCTGTGATCAGCTTAAAGATGGTTGATTTCCCGCTACCGTTAGGGCCCAATAGGGCGAAAAACTCCCCCTTATGGACCTCAAAGCTTATGTTATCTATGATCTGCTCTCGGCCATAGCCGCCGGATAACCGCTCCACCTTGATCACTTAAGACACCCCCCTTCTAAATCGCCGCATCAGTAGCACCGCAAATACTGGCGCGCCAATTAAGGCTGTAATCACGCCGATTGGAAGCTCCTTAGGAGCGATAATCGTACGTGCGATCAAATCTGCTAACACGAGATATGCACCACCCATAAGCATGGACAATGGCAGAACATGACGATGGTTGGGACCTGTTAGTAGCCTGACTAAATGCGGGATCACAAGACCCACAAAGCCTATAGAGCCAGACACTGCAACCGAGGAGCCCGTCAATAACGACGCACCTATCAAGATCCAAATCTTTCTCTTCTTCACATCGACACCCAAATGCTGGGCCGATTCCTCACCCACCGCTAATGCGTTCAGCTCCCGGTGATGCATCAGCACAATTGCAGCTCCTATCAGGAAGAATGGCATAAACAGCTCCAGATGACTCCAACCCCGCATCCCTACGCTACCCATCATCCAATATAAAATTTGCCGCATATCCTCTTGACTGCTTAGAGCAATAATTAATGATACGATCGCGCTGATAAATGAGCTGATAATGATACCAGCCAGAATGATCGTCTCTACCGCCATACCACGGTTAGAAAGACGTGTGATTCCGAATACGATCATTAGAGCAACAAAGCCACCCAGAATGGCAACTACAGGTAACGAAAAAGTGCCTAAGCCAAGAAAATTGATTTGAAAATATAACACGGATACAGCACCTAACGTTGCTCCTGAGGATACGCCAATCGTGAAGGGGTCAGCTAGAGGATTTCGCAGTAAGCCTTGAAAGGCCGCTCCGGCCAAGGATAACGCCGCACCAATAAACAGTGCAAGCAATACCCTTGGGAAGCGAATATGCCAGATGATCATTTCCACATTACGCGGAATGTCTCCCTTCCAGCCTAAACCAAACGATTTCTGCAGGATGATATTTATAATTGTTGGCACAGGAACAGTTACACTGCTAACTAATAATCCCAGCAGAGCTGCAAACAGAACAAAGCCTCCGCTGAAGATATACATAGCTATAATAACTTTATTATTTGAAGACGTCCGGATAGATGATTTGTCCAAGCAATTCCACCCCATCAATTAGTCGAGGACCTGGCCGCGTAACGGTGTCACTGTCAACATCATAAACCCGCTTATTCTTTATAGCAGGCACTTCCGCCCAACCCGCGCGACTGTAAACACCTTCCTCTGGTTTGTCTACATAATAGCCGTAAGTTGTTACAATTACATCCGGCATCAATATAACAATTTCCTCTTCGGTTAGCTTATTCCAACCAACAAGATGTCCAGCGGCATTGGTTGCCCCGATTGCTTCCAGCATTTCATGCATGAATGTACCGGAGCCTGTCGTATAGATATCTGGTGCAGGAGAAACCTCTACCCATACATTTGCTACATCAGTGACCTGTTCAGCCTTCTTGATGACTTGAGCAAGTCTTTGCTGCATATCTAGAACGATTTGATCTGCTTTTACAATTGTCCCAGTAACTCCGCCAATCAATTGAATTGTTGTATAGGTCTGATCAAAGGACGTAGGGCCGTTAATTACAATGACTTTAATACCTGCTTCTTTCAACTGATCCAGTACACCTGCATGACTCTTATAATGATAATCTGTTACTAATGCCAAATCCGGCATCATACTTAGAATCTTCTCAACGTCCATATCTTGTGCGCCAACTTTATCCTTCGTTAATGCTTCTTCTGGGTAGTTGCAATAGTCCGATACCCCTACAATCTGATCACCTAAACCAAGGGCGAAGGAGATCTCAGTGTGGCTCGCCTGAAGCGACACAATGGATTGTGGCAGTTTTTCAATGGTAACCTCTTGACCGGTACCGTCCATTACGGTGATAGGAAACTGCCCTTCTGTATTCGATAACCAACCGTATTCGCCTGCTCCAGAACGACTAATTTGTATCTCTGGCTCTTCGGCTTTAGGTTCATCAACTGCAGGCTTTTCCGATGGCGTGTTGATTTCTCCGCCTTGCTCATTAGGTTCTGTCGCTTCTGGTGCGTTAGTGCCACATCCCGCAATCACTACCGCGAACATGAGGATGACAAGCAACAGGCTTGCCCATTTGGTAAACTTACTCATTTGCATTTTCATTCATTCTCTCTCCTATATATATGATTTGGTCTCCTTTTGAACCATCACGATCTGAATTGTCACGGGCCACAATAAAAAACCTTAGCACGTAAAGAGCTAAGGCAGAATAGTAAGCGTTATAATCCTGCTACTAGTAAGCAGAACAACGACATCTCCTAACCTTATTCCTCCGACCCGAAGAATAGATGGACGATCCTTGAAAGCAGGTCTCCTGACTTAACGCATCATCTTACTCTTGTGCCCTTCCCGGCTTAACGCCAGTGGCTTGTCACAATTTCATCCGCGCTTACAGTAGCGGGGGCTGTACCGGATTGACACCGGTTTCCCTTTAAATCCGAAAGATATCGGAACTTTCAAAGTTTTATTCAATTGGTAGACTTGTGTTAATTAAACTAGAAATTTGACTAAAAAGCAAGAACGCGTCTTAATTAGAGTCTGAAATACCCGCCGATTGGAAGGTGGCCATCTCACTGATCATCCTTGAGGCAGCTTCTAATAAAGGATATGCCAATGCCGCTCCACTGCCCTCACCAAGCCGTAATTGTAGTTGTAGTAATGGCTTCTTACCAAGCACTTCGAGTACGATACGATGACCAGGTTCAAGCGATAGATGGCCTGCTACCATGTAATCAACAGTATAGAGATTCAAGCTCCTTGCGACAAGCGCTGCTGCACCGCATATAAATCCGTCAAGTAGAACCGGAATCCGATATACTGCCGCACCTATGATTAATCCTGTTATGCCAGCTATCTCAAGACCTCCAACCTTCATAAGTACATCTAATCCATCCTTCTGATCCGGAAGATGTAGTGCAATAGCTTTCTCAATTAATCGTTGTTTAAAGAGAAGACGTTCCCCTTCTATCCCTGTTCCCGGACCTGTGACCGCTTCCACAGAATGACCACTCAGCAGAGCAACAATTGCACTACTGCTAGTCGTATTGCCGATCCCCATCTCACCTGGTATGATACATTTCGCTCCGCGCTTTATTGCATTCTCGGCAATTTCTACGCCAACCAATATAGCCGTAATTGCTTCGGACCTTGTCATAGCGGCTTCCGATAGCATATTGGCCGTGCCTTTCCGGATTTTATGCAGCTCCAGTCTCGTCATAGTATCCTTCGGTGTCCATGCTTCCAAATTCGCCGCAACACCCATATCCACGACAGTAACTTCTGCTCCAATCTGCCGAGCGAACACATTAATCGCCGCTCCACCCTGCAGAAAATTGGCAACCATCTGAGCTGTGACCTCTTGCGGATAAGCAGATACACCCTCCACGGCTATGCCGTGATCTGCAGCCATCACAATCACAGCCGCTGGACTGACCTTGGGCTTAACCTCCCTCGTAATCCCAGCTAAATCTACTACTAATTGTTCAATGCCACCTAAGCTCCCTGGAGGTTTCGTTAATGTATCTATATAGGCTAATGCTTCGGAACGAACCGCATCATCTGTCGGCTCCACCCTCTCCAGCCAGTTATTCAGCTGTCTGGTTAGTTCTGCCTCTGTTGCTGTGCTTTCTTCCTCAATACTGCTCATGATTTCACCGTATCTCTCTTGTGGAATTGTTCCATAATTTGTTGCAATGCCGCCATATCAATATGCTCCCGGGCCGCTGCGGCTAGACGTTGAAACCCTTGGTCACGTAATAATCTATAATCGACTATTTCCTCGTGTTGCTGCTCTGTAAGTCCCTTCCTTCGCCGAATAACATTTAAGTACGCTGCACGAAACTCATCATTGTGGAAAATTCCATGGAAGTAGGTTCCGATCACGGAATCTCCTATTCTACATCCGTCCTTATGGATTTCATCCTCTCGAAATACCTTAACAAGCAATTCCACTTCAGTCGTAGGTGTTGTGCGACCCATATGAATTTCATAGCCTTCAACGGATATCGATCTACGGTCTAATTCAATTATCCCTTTGGAGCGAATTGTTGCTTTTTCCTTCGCTAATACCGTCCTAACGGGCAGCAAACCCATACCTTCAGCGGAACGAATGGTTGATTCCACACCATGAGGATCTTCAATCTTCTCCCCTAGCATCTGGTAACCACCACAGATCCCAAAGATGCTTGTCCTCCGTTCATGACTGAGTTTAACAATGGCTTTCACCAACCCTTTATTACGCAGCTCTGTCAAATCCTCGATTGTATTCTTGCTGCCTGGCACAATGATCAGATCGGGTTCCCCTAATTCCTCTAATGATCTCACCATTCGTACATGGCAATCCAATTCAACTGTGAATGGATCTATGTCTGTAAAGTTGGAAATTCTAGAAACTGCAATCACTGCTACATCAATAGCTTTCTCTGAGCTTCGATTTCGGCTGTACTTCGAGAGCGCTAAAGAATCCTCTGCTTCAATGTTCAGATCCTCTAAATAAGGCATTACGCCAAGAACCGGGATTCCTGTATAATCAAGAAACCAATCCAATCCTGGTTTAAGTAAACTGATATCGCCGCGAAACTTATTAATGATGACACCAGCTACGCGTTCACGGTCCACAGGATCAAGCAATTGAAGAGTGCCAACTAAGCTGGCAAACACACCTCCCTTATCAATATCACCCACGAGCACAACCGGCGCGTTAGCCATCCTTGCAACACGCATGTTGACAAGCTCTCGATCGTTCAGATTGATTTCAGCCGGACTCCCTGCTCCTTCTATCACAATACGATCGTATGACTCTGAAAGCCTGGAATAGGCATCTGCAATAATTTGCTTGCCCTTCTCAAAAAAATCCGAACGATACTCCCCTGCCTTCATCGTTCGAAACGGCTTGCCATGAACGACAATCTGCGACTCATAATCGCGGGAAGGCTTAATTAGAATCGGGTTCATATCGGTTGTGCCCACAACTCCAGCCGCCTCTGCCTGAACGCCTTGCGCCCGACCGATCTCCAAGCCGTCTGCCGTCACATAGGAATTCAGTGACATATTTTGTGATTTGAAGGGTGCTGTTCGATATCCATCCTCGGCAAAAATTCTGCATAGCGCAGTAGCGATCAAGCTTTTGCCTGCATCGGAGTGGGTGCCTTGCACCATGATCGGAATGGCTCTTCTCATTTGACACTTCTCCTCCACTCCAGACATCGATTAAGCCATCGCTCAACAAGACTCGGGCACGATGCGAAGTGAATATGTGTATAACCCGCGATGACATTGTCAGCCGCATAGCCTTCCGGCTGATCCTTCCTTAACCCTTTACTATGATAAGCAGGCTTGATTTCCTCATAAGGATGGAAGGTCGAATAATGATACTCATGTCCTCTGGCTCGATCACGATCTGATAACAGAAAATTGCCCGGTAATCCACTAATCTCTCGATACCCGAGCGCTGCAAGCTTATGCTGCATCCGTACCTCTCCTGGGATAATACCTGCCATAGAGTGAGTGCTACCGTCCGATTGGATCATACGCTCCGTCAATAACATGAACCCTCCACATTCCGCAAATACCGGTTTTCCTTCTCGCACAGCAGCCTTCAATGATTGAAGCACATCCAGCTGTCCCGCCAACTCACTGGCAAATTCCTCAGGAAATCCGCCGCCTATGTACAAGCCGTCTGCAGACTGCGGGGCCACCTCTCCAGATAAAGGAGAGAAGAAGATAAGTTCTGCCCCGTATGCACGAAGCAGCTCTAAGTTTTCCTCATAATAGAAATGAAAGGCAGCGTCTCGGGCTACCGCGATCCGAACGGGATATGAGGCTTTCGGTTGAAAAAGCCCTGTTGGACGGTTTACAGCAGGAGAGGTCTCGGTTGCTTTGAGGAGCCCCTGCAAATCAATCGTCTGAGCAGCGAGCTCTCCCATCCGCCCAAATAGAGCATCCAAATCTCCCCGTTCCACGGATGGAACAAGTCCTAGATGACGCTCCGGCAGCTCAATTTCTGGGACCTTCTGCAAATACCCGAATACCGGTATCCCACACGCTTCCTCTACCGCTTCCTTCACCAGATGATAATGTCCCTCACTACCGACCCGGTTCGCAATCACACCTGCGAAGCGAATGTCCTTCTCGAATAACTGAAAACCTTTTACGACGGCTGCTGCGCTTCTTGCCATACCCCCGCAGTCAACTATCAGCAGAACCGGGGTATCCGTCAGTTTGCTTATTTCTGCCGTACTGCCGCGAAGGCTGGTCGCTTCCTTACCGTCAAAGAAGCCCATGACCCCTTCAATAATTGACAGGTCTGCATTACGGCTCCCGCGATAGAGCACCTCTCGCAGCACCTGTTCGGAGAACATCCAGCTATCCAAATTGCGTGATGGACGTCCCGTTACTGCGGAATGATAGGTAGGATCAATATAATCAGGTCCACACTTAAATCCTTGAACCTGAAGTCCCTGCTGTTTAAAAGCAGCCATTAAACTAATAGTGGCGGTTGTTTTCCCAACGCCGCTTCCTGTTCCTGCAACAACTAATCTTCTCTCGCTCATCATACACCTAGTATTCAATGCCGAAGACAGCAGGAATTCCCTCATCATAATAATGTTTCTCTACATCCACTATGGATACAAGGTCTGCAAGCTCCTTCAGCTCTGGATGGGCATCTCTGCCGGTAATGACTAGGTGCACATGGCTTGGCCGTTTTCTGATCATCTCCTTGACTTCCTCAATTGGAAGTACGTCGCTGATCGGAAACGTAGAGATGGCAAGTGCATTATTCAACTCATCAAGTACCACAACATCATATTCACCGCTCATGACAGCCCTCCTCGCTTCAGGCCAACCAGTACGAAGTGCCTCCCGATGTTCCTCCGGCGTCTTCAACCAGGTGAAGCCTCTCCCGAGCTGAACCATATCGACACCTAGCTTTTCGAGTGCAATTTGCTCTCCATAGGAGCGTTCCGGTGACTTGATAAATTGATAAATTTTCACCTTAAGTCCGCGTCCGACCGCTCGGAGAGTAAGACCCAATGCTGCGGTTGTTTTTCCCTTGCCGTTACCGGTATAGACTAACGTCAAGCCCTTCTGCTGTTCCTTCGATTTCCCCATACTCATTCTCCCTTCTCATTAAAAAAACCTCGTTCATCACGAGGGATTGGCTACGGGATGAGACGAGGCTTCAGCTTTCACAGGCTAATGCAAGTCTATATTTCCGCTGCCGATTCCTGCTCCCCGAAGAACGTTCAGCTGGTGATCAAAAGCAGGTCTCCTGACTTGCGCATCCTCTTACTCTTGTACCCTTCCCGGCAATCGCCAGTGGACGTTACAATTTCATCCGCGCTTACAGTAGCGGGGGCTGTACCGGATTTACACCGGTTTCCCTTTTCATCCGAAATCAATCGGAACTTTTGAAAACAACTATTTAATTGGTTACTACCATTCTATTAAACAGGAAATCCTTGCAGATTTCAATAGATGATTCCCGATCATTTCATACCGTTATCCTAGTTTATGCTGCTCCTTGGGGGCCAAATGCAAATCGGCACATTTCCCGGCTTTGAGCAGAAAACTGTCGGCATACCCAGGAAATCTCTTCTGCATCCTGCGGGCAACCTCCAGCAATCGATCCAGATTGACACCCGTCGGAATCCCCATTTCCTCGAATCCATGAATTAAATCCTCAGAAGCAATATTCCCGCTTGCGTTAGGTGCGTATGGACAGCCGCCAAGGCCCGCTACGGAGCTGTCAAAATCACGAATACCCTCTTCATAGCCCACTACAGCATTGGCAAATGCCATTCCTCTCGTATTGTGCAAATGAAGCGTAAATGTGAATGCAGGATATGCATCCTGCAAAGTGCGAATAACGTTGCGAACCTTAGTCGGGTTTCCCATTCCGGTCGTATCGGCAAGCGAAATGTTGTCAATGCCGAGCGTCTGATATTGGCCGCAAATCTGTTTGAGCCTTTCTATAGACACCTCGCCTTCATAGGGACAGCCAAACGCTACGGAAATCGAACCTGAAACTTTGATAGGATGTTCGCTTACCCGGTTCATAATGGGATCAAATGCTTGCATGGCTTCCATCGTTTTGCTGTTCGCATTGCTCAGGCTGTGCGAATCCGTTGCCGAAAGCATGAGTTTGACTTTGTCGACTCCCGCCTCAATAGCCCGATCGAGTCCGCGCAGATTAGGAACCAAAGCCCTTAGGATAATGCTATGACTGCGTCTGATATTTTTCACAACTTCATCCGCATCGGTCAATTGCGGGATCGCTTTGGGGTGGACAA
>JBBDTA010000162.1:0-14553 GCA_040904605.1 Paenibacillaceae bacterium | reverse complement strand
CATCCTTGGTTGTAATGGATCCCCAGCCATCCTGCTGTACCTTACCATAGAATCCCAAATCCTTAGCTAGCTCTGTCTTGAGTTGCTCAGACATGACGCTGCGGTTTCTTCGGCTCATATATCATCGCCTCCCTATTGGGAATTTAGTTGGTTATCAGGGACATATGTAGTATTCGATGCGCTGGAGGAATATAAACACAGAATGGTTCGCTTTCCAAATAATCACCAGTAACTGCGTATGCTCTTGAACGCGATCCTCCACATACATAACGGAATTCACAAATCCCGCATTTTCCTTTATAAAGATCAGGGTTGCGTAATTCCTTTAAAATCGGTGATTCACGATAAATATCCTTCAACGGCTTTTCCCTTACGTTTCCAACTTTAATTGGCAACAGCCCACTCGGTAACACATCTCCAATATGGGAGACAAAGATAAATCCATTTCCGTCATTCACCCCTTTGGGTGCACGCTTCAATCCGTCAATGAGATATGCCGTATCCGTAATTGAATCTTCATAACGAATGTCGCCTTTATCAACTAAGTTTTCTCTCGTCTTCTGCTGGATCACCACACGTCGATAGTGCTGAGCAGCCGTTGTTTTAATATCGTAAGGAGCTGTTTTGCCTAACTCATATAACCAACGGAAAACTTTTTCATGTTCAACGGGTGTTATACAATCATCCATTTGTCCTCTTCCGGTAGGAACAAGAAGAAAGATATACCACATAACCGCTTTTAATTCACCTACAAGTTCGGCCATTTGCTCAAGACTATCATAATTGTAACGAGAAATGACCGTATTAATCTGTAACGGCATATCTAATTCATTCAAATATTTAATCTTCTCGACCGTTAAGTCAAAAGATCCCGGTGTTCCTCTGAAATGATCATGAATGGATGGTGTTGGTCCGTCAAGACTGATCCCCCAGCGTGATAAGCCAACTTGTTTGGCTCTTTCCATTTTTTCTTTTGTAACATTTTGGGTAGCACTTGGAGTCATTGATACGCGCATACCTTTATTAACTGCATATTCAGAAAGTTCAAAAATATCTTCCCGCATCATACAATCTCCACCCGTAAATACAAGCATTGGATTATTCATTTCATAAATTTCATCAATGAGCTTTATTCCCTCTTCATGGCTTAATTGATTCGGGTCGGGTTTTGTTTGTGCATCAGCTCTACAATGAACACACTTCAACTCACAAGCTCTCGTAACTTCCCAAATAACAATAAACGGATTTTCATTATAATCGATTTCGCTATTACCAATTCCATGCGGGTGACTATTATTGTGCATGATCATCACCAATCTTTTATTAGATTTTTAATATACTCTTGCAGCAGAAGCACCTTACCATTCGAATTTTTTCCATCGTCTGGATTTTAGCGTAATTAATTTCACAAGAGACGTCTATGCGAAATGACACAATGAGCGCTCAGAGGAAATCACTCTGATGGTCTTTGTGCAAACCCATACTTTTGTTGTGCTGCCTTCTACTTTGGAAATTCTCAACCGATCTTCCAATCGGTATTCAAACGTAATTCACGGCGTTCTTTTCGTCGAGATACTTGCCTAAGAATAGTTGCTTGAGAATATTCGCTTCCATAACACTATTTTACTTTATCCTATAAGGAAAAGTGAACCCCTCGGTCCACCTCGAAAACTTTACGATTAACGCTACATTTAGCGCTATCTTGCAGTACATATTCGTTAAATCAGCTACATATCTCCCGATTTTGGCCAACAGCGCAAGTTTCAGCGCTATAGCGCAGTCTAGGCGGAGCTATAGCGCTGAAACTTGCGCTAATCACTCCAAATGTTATTTTCAAACCAATATTAGAACACTTATGCTGCACTATTGCGCCAACTGCTGCGCTAATTTGCGATCTACCTTATTCTATAAGGAATAGTAACCCACTATCCACCTCGAAAACTTATAAATACTGATATAAGAAAACAGCACCGGGGTTTCCGATGCTGTACTCTGTGTACTTTTATTGAACTTGTGCATACATAATTCGAACTTGTCCTTCATCATTACATACGGTCACTTCAACCGATTCTGTTAATATGTCCGCATAGCTGTAGGATACGCGCTTGAAAGCGTGTTGTTCCTGATCCAGCTTAACGATGAATACAGAAGGGTAGGTTTCTTCTAAAACGCCGGTACGCTCAATCGTCTTGCGACGCCCACCGTTAGCTTTCAACATGATCTTACGTCCTACATGGACTTCCAAGCTACGCTTGATTTCCGTTAGAGCATTCCTGGTCATTGTCAGCTACCACCTCTTTCCTCATTAATTATACTTTGGAGGAGGTCAAATGTCAAATCAGAGGAAATATTATAACAGGCTTATAAAGCCATTGTCAACGGGTTAAACAGCCCATCGACTTGGCTTTTTGGCGATATAAAATATAAATATTCACATTTTGTTCACATCTTTAGACTTAGGAAGACCGATTCGATAGCTTCCTCGCGTTTCAATTCCACCTATACCATCGACTCCACTCACTGTATGTCGGATGACTTCGTAAATATTAATGGTCCCTTTAATCGTTGTATAAGCCATTTTGGCTGCGATATATACAGGATCTAAAGCGTGAATGAGTATGCGTGCCGGTGAGCTAGCAAAATTAGCCCCTGCCTGCAGCAAGGCTTCAAAATGCGATTGACACGCACCCGCAATGATCGTCAACGAATCTCGATTACGCTCGTAGTGCCTGGCAGCCACCACAGCATTTACAAAATTCTGCGAATTCTTATAGCTCCCAATATAACTTTTATCGTAGCCTGCACGTGTTCTGATTAAGCCATCATGTCCTGTAATTATAAGTATATCCGGTCTAACCGAGGGCAGCAGCTGATAAACCGCATCAGGCATCATGGACTCCCGTACATAGTGACCTTCAGCAGGAATATTCAATCGTCCATAAACCTCCATGCTCTTACGTAGGTAAGCCGCGTCTCCATCCAGATGGAGTATTCGACCAGGTAACTCGAAGAAGGGGAGATCATCCTCCGATGTGTGATGTTGATCAGCTTGTATCCGCTTTACCTCTCGATAAAACTCATGTAGTCGCTTCTCTTCTGTAGCTCTGGTATTCTCTACGATGTTCTCTCGGTGATATAGATGTTCATCCGCCATTGTCAGATCCGACAATCGAGCATCCGCTAATAAGCGAACCTCTATTCCTCTCAAGATGGCCATCTCACGTTGAATACTCTCCACCTTGAAGATAATATCATCACCGTAAGACTTGCGGGAAACTAGATCCCCTCGCCTCCACATACTAGCATCCCTCCCGCGATCGAGACCGTGGTCTCGTGTTATCCTATGGGCAGGGCTGTGAATTGGTGCTTCCTTTACTTAAGAAAACCCACTTAACTCCTCTTGAATCATCTCTGCAAGTTGAGCAAATTCAGCAATGGACAGAGTCTCTCCACGTCGAGCCGGATCAATACTACAACGGTTTAACGCCCGTGTAAGCTGATCTTTCTTCTCCTTACCAAATTTCGAAAGCATATTATTCCACAATGTCTTCCGACGCTGCACGAAGCAAGCCTGCATAACCTCAAAGAAGAACAGCTCATCCTTAACCTCAACAGGTGGCTTGGAGCGAACCGTTAATCGAATAACAGCGGAGTCGACATCAGGCTTTGGAATGAATACGGAGCCCGGGACAATAGCTACAACCTTGGGCTCACAATAGTATTGTACAGCCACGCTAAGGCTGCCATATTGCTTCGTACCTGGAGCAGCTCCCATCCGCTCAGCTACCTCCTTCTGTACCATGACCACAATATGCTCTAACGGCAGCCTTGCCTCCAATAGTTTCATAACAATAGGTGTTGTCACATAATAGGGCAGATTAGCAACCACGCTCACTTGAGATACTTCTTGAAAATACTCTTGGAATAGCTCCTCCAAATCGATCTTCAGTATATCCCCATGGATGAGTTGGACATGGGGGTATGCGGCTAACGTTTCTTCGAGAACAGGGAATAGTCTGCGATCGATCTCTACGGCAACAACTCGAGCTGCGGATTCGGCTAGATGTTGGGTAAGTGCACCAATGCCAGGTCCGATCTCCAGCGCTCCTTTACTTGCATCCAAATCAGCTGCAGCGACGATGTTGCGCAGTATATTAGGATCAACTAAGAAATTCTGTCCTAAGCTTTTCTTCAGCTTAATATCATATTTTTTCAGTAACTCATTGGTTCTCGTCGGTGTGGACACCTTATTCATGCTAGTAGCCATCTCCATCCATCTCTGTTAATGCCGCATTCAATTCTTCTAGGGTTATAGCGAACATGGTACAGCGCTTATAGAATTGCTTGCCATTACAGTAGCCTATACCCAGTATCTTGCCCAATTCTAATCTACGTTCAGCCGCACGGGGGTGACTGATAAGCCCTGCATTTATTAGATGCTCCCAACCGATGTCTGTCTTCATACCGGAGAATTCCGTTCTGACACGCTCCAAAGCCCTATGTATGGTAGCTGGACTGGCGTTCTCTACACCTATGTCATCCTTCAGCTTGGCTTCTTCCACTGTTATAAAAGCATGCTTACAGCCTGGCACCTTGTCTGAGATCATCTTACGTATCCGTTCACCCGCATGATCGGGATCGGTGAAGATGATAACACCTCTTCGTTGTTGCGCTAAACGAATACGTTCAATGGTGCCCCGATCTATCGCTGAACCACCCGTTTCAATCGTATCCGCATGCACGGCTCGGCGTATAGATGCTGTATCGTCCTTTCCTTCAACAACGATAACCTCTTTAATCATAGCTATTCCTTTCCGAGCAGAAATTAGGCTTACACTTATCCTTTCTTATTCGCGATAAAGAGAGAAGAACCCTTTCGGGTCCTTCTCTTTCGGACAAGGATGACTCATTCTAGTCATGTATACGCGTTTAATTCGCTTGTGGCTTGTTCGGCCCTACTATGTAGACAGTCGCACCACGCTTCTTACCAAATTCGTTGGCATAATCGCCATCCTCGAAGTAGATATCGATATGCTTACCTTTAACTCCGCTACCCTTATCCTCGGCTCGACGGAAACCATAACCCTCAATATACACCCACCAACCCATAGGTATCACCTTAGGGTCAACCGCGATAGTCCGTCCTTCTTCAACCGTAGTACCTGAGAACGTAATACCGTATTGAGGATGACCCTGCGTCTTCCCAGTTGATTGGAAGCCAGCATCATAAGCCGTCAGAACGACACCCGTCAAAATTTGTTTGACTGAGAAGGTCAGTCCTTTTTTCGTAACCTGCTTGACGGCCGGACTTGAAGCAGATAATACGGTAACCGGATTCTTGGTTCCCACTGCAACCACCTTATCCACACTTGCCGCAGCAAGTGTCGAATCCACCACTCTTTCGTAGGTTAGGACCCCGTCTTCATAAGTATACTCAACTGTTTCAATCAGAATACCTTCCTGACCTTCGCTCACTACGGCCTCTTTGCCTTTTGCCAGCTTGGTATCCTTGGTCTTCACAATGTTAAAGGGGAGTTCCTTTTCCACTTCATTATAGGCCTTCTCCACACGTATAATACGAACCGAATCTTCAGCTTTGACAGAAGCTTCAAGTGCTGGGACGGTCCTGTCGAACGGATTCAGAGGGATATTCAAATCCTCCAACGCTTCTGAAACCGTGTTGCCTGTCGTATGCATAACAAGCTGTTGACCGTCTACTACTAATGCTAACGGATGGGTATGCTCGATCTGTATGGTATCTCCATGCTGTAGCTTGCTATGCGCAGGTATAGAAATTCGGTCGTGTACATCAATGACTATAGATTGCTCATCCAGCAATCTGTCCAGCTTCCATTGTCTGGTGGTTACGGTTTGTTCCTCACCATTAATGCTGAGTGATATTTCTTTGTACGATGTTCCATAAAGCATAAGTAAAAACATGAAAATGACAGCGACCGAGGATAGTGCAACGGTACTAATCAAACGCATATTCTCACGCTTCCAGCTTATTGCAGAAGACATACTGGTTGATCGTCTTCCATGGGGCGTTTCTATCTCAATATTGCCCAATGTTACTCGGTCCTCCTTACAAAGTCTCGTTACCTGAGTCATTCAGGAACTCGAGGTAACGCAGCTTCGTTGCATAATAAAAAGCCGACGGAACAACACTGTCCGCGGCTAGGGTAGAATAGAAATAGTAAGCACGAAGGTCGTTCTCTCATGACGCTTACGAGGTTAGCTGACGGATTCGGACTTGAAGAGCTTGCCCTATTAGCTGTATAACGCCGGATAGCTAGTTAGCGTTATCCAACCAAATTCACCCCTAATTTCCAGGTCATAACACGAAGTCCTTGTTATCCTCTGGTGGTTCCCCCGTTCCCTTATTTAAGGAACTCAGCGATACTGAATGATTGAATTATAAAGTTCTAAGGATAAGTCTACGTTCATTAACAATGCCTGTAAAGCGGACAAAAAGCCCGAAAATCAATGGAATTATTCCGAATCTTGGAAAAATCGGGCATTTGAGTGACCAAACCGAACTATTTTGCCCCCTATCTCATTCTGAATGCTGAGAACGGCTAGATGTCACTTAAATCCAAGTAAATTTATGGCGTTAGAGGTTGTCTTCTGTATGATTTCTTCAACATTTACCTGCTTTATTTGGGCTGCAGCCTCAGCAACTAACGTAACATGCGCTGATTCATTCCTTTTACCACGAAATGGATGGGGTGCAAGGTAGGGTGCATCCGTCTCTACGAGCAGACGATCTAGGGGCACCTTGGCCAGAACCTCCTTGGGTTGAATCGCATTCTTGAAGGTAACCGGACCTCCGAAGGAGATATAGAAATTCATGTCCAAGCACTCCCGAGCAATCTCCCAGCTACCCGAATAACAATGCATGATGCCACCAACATCCTCGGCTTTCTCCTCACGTAATATACGAACAACATCTTGATGTGCATCCCTATTGTGTATGATGATGGGTTTGCTTAACCGCCGCGCCAATCGAATTTGTTCGCGAAATACGTGATGCTGCACTTCTTTAGGAGATGTATCCCAGTAATAATCCAGTCCAATCTCTCCAATGGCGACGACCTTCGGATGTGCACAAAGCTCAGCAATCCAATCTAAATCTTCCGACAGCATGTTCACAGCATCTTGTGGATGCCATCCGACTGCAGCGTAAATCATGTCATACCTCTCCGCTAATGCTATCGTTGTAGGAATGGTGACCCGATTAAAACCGACGTTCACAATTTTCCCTATTCCTGCGTTAAGGGCTCTGTTTATCACTTCTTCACGATCCTCGTCGAATACTGCTGAATCCAGATGGGCATGCGTATCAATTAACATGATGGTCTCCTTTTTTATCACAAAATAGTTAGTTTTCAGTTATAGTCCCTCTACAGGATAATACAATTGGAATAGCCCGCTATGCGGACCAATAATCGACCGAACAATGTCTGATTTTCGCGAAATTTCTACAACCTCGTCCTTCTCCGTCAATAGTAGAATTGGTGTCTTCTCCTTAGCTTCACCAGGTCTGTAGACATCGTAGAACATATCTATTGGAGAATCGATTTCCATATAATAGAGAGGATCAAGTCCTATATGTATGAGCTTCTCTCTCTGCTCAGCAACCTTCTGATCTCTCCCATCTTCAACCTGTATATACTTGAACAAGCGGCGGTGGAGGAATCGTTGACACAAATCAGCAAGGATGACATCCTTCTCTAATGTCCATTGCATGATCGTCATCTGCATGAAGGATTCATCTAATATGAAGTAATCGTTCGTCGTGAGCTTCCTTGCGAATAATTGCGGTAACGGCGAGATCATGAATTGGAATGGATATTGTTCTTCATATAAGACTTTGGCTCGTTCGAAAATTTTCCTTAAGATAATTTCTGAGCTCCTCGTAACGGGATGAAAGTACACCTGCCAATACATCTGGTAGCGTGACATCAGGTAGTGCTCAACAGCATGCATACCACTCTCTTTAACTACTATCTTACCTTTATAAGGTCGCATCATTCTCAGAATTCTCTCCAAATCGAATGCACCATAGTTCACACCAGTAAAGTAAGCATCACGCAATAAATAGTCCATCCGATCCGCATCCATCTGACTGGAGATGAGACTTACGACAATCGGTTTATGATACGTCTTGGCAATAACCTCCGCCACCTTCTGCGGGAAATCCATAGAAACGCAAGATAGAACACGATTTACCTCAGTATCCTCCAGAATCATACGGCATGACCATTGCTCATGATTCACACCGAATGCCTCCTCAATCGAATGCGAGAATGGACCATGACCAAGGTCGTGAAGTAAAGCCGCGCACAAGCATAATAGACGCTCTTCCGTTGGCCAATCCTCAAATCCGTTCCGTTCGAATTGCGTTATGATCTTCCTCGTGATTTCATAAACACCGAGCGAATGCGAGAATCGACTATGCTCCGCTCCATGAAAGGTGTAGAAAGAAGTGCCTAGCTGCCGAATACGACGTAACCGTTGAAATTCCTTCGTATTGATTAGGTTCCATATCGTACTAGAATCCACATAGATGTAATTGTGAACGGGATCCTTAAACACCTTTTCTTCTCTTAATTGCTCGCTCATTAATAGCTCCCTCATTTCGACATTATTCGACATTATTCTTATTTATTTGTCGATTATAATCTGTATCTTTCTCCCATATATTCCTTTCCACAACCGAGTAACTATGCTAATATAATAAAGGAATATTTTTTTCAGGTCCGGTATTAGCCTTTCCACTCTTAACAATACACTAAATCTATAACCATTATCAGATTTTATGCTGGTTGTCAACACATTTACACACTTCCCAGTTTTAGCTCCATGCTTATTGACTATTCTGGTAATGGTTGGTACGATAGATATTGAGAATTATGTCGAATTATGACGAATATAATTGGGAGGTTTATTACAAAAATGAAATCCACAGGTATTGTACGCAAAGTTGATGAATTAGGTCGTGTAGTTATTCCAATTGAGCTTCGCAGAACTCTAGGTATTGCAGAGAAAGATGCATTGGAAATCTATGTAGATGGCGAACGGATCATGCTGAAGAAGTATGAGCCTGCTTGTATATTTACTGGTGAGGCCGATGACTTGATTTATTTTAAAGGTAAAATGATCAGCAGAAGCATTGTTGCAGAGCTAGTTGAACTTGCTAATCAAAAATAAGATGTAAATTTACCGTTGATTTATGTTTCGAAGCGGTGACAAATGCTAAATTGTAGTATATAATAGAAACAAATCAACCTTATTAATTCTAACCTTTTTATATCTCCTTTTGCCCCATCCGAAATTTATTTCGGATGGGGCCTTTTTTTTCCCCGTCAAAGAAGTTGGTTGTAAATATCTCGTTTCGATACTCCACGATCCACCGCTGTTTTCTTCAGGGCTTCCTTACGCGAAATTTGCATAGCCTCATAGTGTTCCACATGCTCAGCTATTGTCATCTGCTCCCACCATGCTGCTCCATCATCTTGATTCACTGTCCCTCCCTCAATAATGATACAATACTCTCCCTTCGGCGGATGCTCTTCCAGTAGCAATAGTGATTCGCTTAATTGACCTCGAGCCACCTCTTCGAATTTCTTGGTCAGCTCACGTACTAGCGCAACGCGTCTATCTCCTAATACATCAAGCATGATTTCCAGTGTGGCTGAAATTCGGTGTGGGGATTCATATATGATTAAGGTATCTTCAGCTTCTACAAGCTGCTCCAAGCTCCGACGCATTCTCTTCTTGTCTCGTGGAAGAAATCCGACGAAACGGAACTTGTCCGTCGGAAGCCCCGAGATGATCAACGCACTTAACGCTGCATTAGCCCCTGGTATTGGGACAACAGCAATTCCTTCTTCGATAGCCAGACGGACCAGATCCTCACCTGGATCAGATATCGCAGGTAATCCTGCATCACTAACCAGAGCGACCGTCTCGCCAAGCTTCATCTTAGATACTAGCTCAGGTCCACTCGTTCGTATATTATGCTCATGGTAAGTAACCAGACGACCCTGGATGTCGAAATGGGTTAGCAGCTTGCGAGTTTGTCTGGTATCCTCCGCTGCAATCCAATTCGCTTCACGCAGAGTTCGTACGGCGCGGAAGGTCATATCTTCCAAATTACCGATCGGTGTGGCGACCAAATATAACGTCCCATAACTGCTGGCACTTTCTTGATTAAAGCTGCGTTGCACCTTCAATTCAGATTCCCCCGTTCGTCGTTCAGCTTGCTTGCATGACCATAGTACACATCTAATAACTCGCGACAATATTCAGTCTCATTCTGATATACGATTAATGGCGGCAGAAGCCGAACCTCCGGCTTCCCATCTCGTATTGCTTCGATCAGCACCATATTAGCTTCAGCATCAGCACGTGGGTGCACGAAGCGTATACGTTTCGGCTCTAGCCGATAACGCTGCATGATACTGAGTATCTCAACCAGTCTTGATGGCTTATGAACCATGGCAACTTTCCCACCATTACGAACCAAGCGGCTAGAAATCGATATCACATCCTCCAAGGTGCAGGCTACTTCATGCCGAGCAAGGGCCATATGCTCATTCACATTCTGCTCCCCTTGGGGAACAGGTAGATAGGGGGGATTCACTGTGATGAGCTCAAAGCTACCCTGAGTCATAACATCCAATAAAGTTCGGAGATCCCGATGCTCCATCCGAATCTGTGTTTCAAGCTGATTCAACCTGATATTGCGCTCTGCCATATCCCATAGTCGATGTTGAATTTCCACTCCAACGATAGAAGCACGGCTTCGTGTAGATAGTAGAAGTGGGATTACACCATTACCCGTACAGAGATCAAGAATGCTCCCCTTAGTCGGTACAGAGCAGAAGCGGGCTAACAGAACAGCATCCATGGAGAAGCTAAACACGTCTGAGCTTTGGATGATCTTCAATCCGTAGGTGAGTAAATCATCTATTCGTTCATTGCCTTGTAATGGTATTGGATTCATCGTGTAATTGCTCCTTATAGAGCCGATTAAACAAGCTCTTATATAAAAAGGGCCACAGAGTTTATACTCTGCGGACACCTCTACTATTTATTCAGAAACGACAGGCAGAATAAACAATCCCCTTCGATTCTTAAATGTCCATAGTAAACATTGCAAATATGAAATCCCTCATGATAGAGCCGAGCCAGATTATCATATCCTTCTCCAATGTAAATTGAAGAACCTTTCTCTTCACGATCAGCATTCATGTCCATCTTCAATACCTTGCGAAGCTGCTGATTTTCGATACTTAATCGTTTATTCTCTTCAATAAGAATAATGATTCTTTTCTTAAATGCAACGAGCTCTTCGTGTAATCGACCCGTATACTCCACGATGCCGTCGATTTGTCCGAAAACATCTCTCTTGTCGTCCACAACTCCACCCCAATGTTTACATTAATCCCGTTTATGTTTCCTTCACCACATCATCGAACGGGAAAGGAAGCACCTTGCCTGTATCATCCAGGCGAACATCTGCTGTACGTTCCTTGAGATTCAGACCCAGCACCTTACCCCGTCCAATAGAGGTTACAGCACGACTACCCACTTCTGGCAGCTCATCCTTGGCGCTCTCATAATTATCATGCTCATACTTCAAGCAGCACATGAGGCGACCACATAACCCCGAAATTTTCGTTGGATTTAGTGAAAGATTCTGATCCTTCGCCATCTTAATGGAGACAGGGGCAAAATCTCCTAGCCATGTAGAGCAGCATAGGGTTCTGCCGCATGGTCCAATCCCTCCGAGAATCTTCGCTTCATCCCGAACACCAATCTGCCTTAATTCAATACGCGTACGGAATATACCCGCCAAATCCTTAACTAGCTCACGAAAGTCAATTCGCCCCTCTGCGGTAAAGTAGAAGATTATTTTGTTCCGATCATACGTATACTCAACATCAACCAGCTTCATCTTCAAGCTGTGCTCGATCACTTTCTTCGCACATGTATCCAATGCTTCCTTAGCCGCTGTCTTATTCTGTTCAACCAGCACCGCATCAGCCCCGTTGGCAATGCGAATAACCTTCTTGAGTGGGAGGACGACATCGTTCTCTCTGACCGTAATTTGACCAATGACGACCTTGCCATATTCAATACCGCGAGCGGTCTCTACGATAACATGGCTTTCCTTGTCCACCGGGAGATCTACAGGGTCGAAATAATAAATTTTACCAGCCTTCTTGAACCGGACACCCACAACATTATAATGGACCACCCTTGTTACCTCCTCTCCATTGAAACTAGAAAGCTGTCCAAAGCCAACTGTGCATTCACATGCGCCCGAAGCCGATTACGCACCTCCATGGCCTTCTGTATACAGCTCACCCATTCACCTAAATCACGGGAAAAGGCAATCTTCATGATATATTCCTGCTGATCTATGAAAACAATACGTTGCTTACGATCCGTTTGCATATGAACCATATCTGTAAACCATAGAACAAACAAGTCTAACAAAGTATCCAAATGCTCGGTTAACTCGGATTTTGTCAGTTTCTGTTGTACCATGAGAAGCGCTGAATGGATATCCCCTGAGCACTCCTTGGCTAATTGTATCATTAGGTTTCGGATTTCTGCAAACCAATTTACTTGAGCGAGCTCCTTGGCTGCTTCTATGCCTGACGTAAGATGAACAGCAGCTTGTACTAACGGCGAGGAAAGTCCCTCAGCAATGAGTAGAGGAGCCATCTGCTGTGGGGCTAGTGGAACGAATGGAACCGACTGCGCACGTGAACGAATGGTAGGCAGCAGAGCTTGTCCATTATGAGTTATGAGTATAGCAACGACACGTGAATTAGGCTCCTCCAGAAATTTAAGCAGGCTATTCGCCGCGTTAACGGTCATCTTCTCCGCTTCATGAATGATATACAGCTGAACAGCCGATGTTGATGTATTCCGATATGCAAATTGCTTCTGCAATTCACGAATTTGTTCAATCTTGACGGATGCTCCGTCTGGAACAATCGTCTGGATCGCGGTGTGGTTGCCATTATCCATCTTCCGACACTCGATGCATGCGCCACAGCTATCATCCGACTGCTGCTCACACAACAAAGCTCGGGCGAATGCCATTGCAGCCGCCTTCTTCCCCGTTCCTGGGGGGCCGTGAAATATATAAGCATGCGAATAATTACCACTGCGTAGTCCGTTCTGCAGCAATCGTATCGCTTGACCTTGTCCGGATATCATTTGAAAATTCATTATTGGTACTCCTTAAAAATATACATTAAGCAGCATGCCACGGATTTCACCAATACGATCTAGTAGCTGGATACGTCCTTGCTCATGATCTAGCAGCTGCTCAGCCATCTCTAATAGCATGGCATCCACTTCCTCTAGTAGCTTGTAGCGCTTGCCACGACCACGACGATCCCAGCCCTTCGTATCCCGCAAGCCAACACCTCGACGAACCGTTTCCTCGAGGAATTGCTTGACCAACAGCTTGTATGCCCGCAGCTCACGAACGGTCATTGACCTGGCAAATTGTAGTCCTTGTTTGTTGATTTTGTCGAAGAGTTGCTTCAGCTGCTCTTGATTGGTCTGATCGCCCTGCTGTTGCAGCATATCACTGAAGGACTTCTGTTGTACAACCGGACTCAGCGGGCTATCCGGCTTCGGCACATTCTTACCTATAGAACTCCAATTCGGTTGAATTTTCATACTAGAAATGCTCGAAGCGTTCTACAGGTAATACGAACACCGCAGCACCGCCAACCTGAACCTCTACCGGGAATGGAATATACGAGTCCGTCGTTCCACCCATCGGTGAGACTGGCGTAACCAACTGGTCTCTTACCTTACAGTTCGCTCGAATGATACGGAATACATCATCAATACGATCATCTTCGATTCCAATCATGAAAGTTGTGTTCCCTGCGCGCAAAAAACCACCTGTGCTTGCCAGCTTTGTCGCCCGAATGCCCTCAGCTATGAGTGCTGCGGATAATCGATTGCTGTCCTTATCCTGAATTACGGCGATAACCAGCTTCATAATAAAACCCCCTAAAAGTTTTAGATGACCACACTAGTGGTCGATAAAACTACTTCGTAAGCATACACTAAGTTTTAGATGACCACGCTAGTGGTCGATAAAACTACTTCGTAAGCATACACTAAGTTTTAGATGACCACGCTAGTGGTCGATAAAACTACTTCGTAAGCATATGCTTAGTTCTTGATATATTTATTATACACTATGAAGTTATACTCGGAAAACGGTTACATACCGGTAATATGCTCTTTATATAATTTGACGCGGAGACTGTATATCCCTGCTAATGCTTCGCAAAATCAAGGAAAACGATCCAACCCTTGTTTAATAACAGTTTATCCAATAAATGAAATAAATATTTTGGGATCATGATGAGAAAAAACGTAGACACTATAATCTATTCAATAATAGGTTAGGGCGACACCTATTCTCGCCCGCCAGATTTTATTATTTATACTGACTATGCACTTTGCTCAGGAGGGAGTAACCGCGGAAAACCATCCGCGGGC
>JBBDTA010000161.1:0-14582 GCA_040904605.1 Paenibacillaceae bacterium | reverse complement strand
CTCCGGATTGTTTAACATGGATACGATGGCTGATTGGCTTCGTTGGTTAAGCTATCTTATGCCATTATCATACGGTGCCGATGCCTTACGTGGGGTAATGGTACGTGGAGATAGTTGGTCCGACATAGCCATAGATATTTATATCCTACTCGGATTGTCACTTTTCTTCATCATTGCCAACGTCTATGCACTTCGCAAGCATCGAAAAATCTAGAACAATATCGTGAGGTGAGAATCCCATGCAACCACCTGAACAATGGGTTGAGGAACTATTGAAATTGAACGACCAAGATGAGAAAATGACCGACAAACAAATGAAGATTATTCAAGCAGCTGTTGAGACTTTCTCCAAAAAGGGTTATGCCGCAAGCTCCACAAGCGAGATCGCCCAGAAGGCTGGTGTTGCAGAGGGAACCATCTTCCGTTATTACCGAACTAAGAAAGACTTGCTGCTCTCCATTGTCGCCCCCATCATGTCAAAGCTGATTGGACCCTTTATGGTACGTGACTTTGCCAAGGTCATTGATGCTCCATATCCTACTTATGAGGATTTCATAAGAGCTATCTTACGTAATCGACTAGAATTCGCCCGCAAGAATCTTCCTGTTATTAAGATTCTGATGCAGGAAATGCCGTTTCACGAGGATCTGAAGAAACAGTTCAAAGAGCTTGCAGCCAAGCATATTTTATCTCGAATCATTAAGGTTGTTGAACAGTATCAACAGAAAGGGACGGTGATTACCATCCCTCCCTTATCCGTTATTCGATTTACAATCTCAGCCATCTTCGGCTTCGTTATGACACTGCTGATCTTCATACCTGGAGAGTTGAATGAGAGTGAGGAGATTGAACTAACGATTCGAATGATTATGCATGGAGTTGCTCATTCAACTTCCGATCCAGCATCACAAATCGAATAATAAGCCAAGTCGCGGCTATCGATACAATGGCTCCTGCAATGAACGGCAAATGGATGCCCATTGAATATAGGAATGTTGCAAACAACGGTCCACTTATACGCCCTAAGCTATCCATTGAAGAGCTTAATCCGGTCGCGATACCTTGTCCGACCGTTGTTTTCTGTGTAATCAGAGATGTCACACATGGTCGTATCAGAGCATTACCTGAGGAGAACACACATAGGAATATCGTAGCATTAATCAGACTGCTAGAGAATAACAAGAGTATAAAGCCGGCTGCGCTTAAGACCAGCCCTATTAAGATTACCTTGCTCTCAGTGCCATGCTTCACATAACGGCGAACAATCCCGCCTTGGATCAGCGCTCCAACAATACCGCTAGCGAACAACATACCACCCATCTCAAGCTTCGTGACACCAAATTTCACCATCTCAAAAAATTGCAGCGTCCCTTCTAGCCCAGCTAACGTGAAGGAAACGAAAAATCCAAGTGCGTACAAATATTTCATTCTCCCCTGAAAGGCTGTCCATCGCGATTCTCTGCGGACACCTTTGACTGAACGTCGATCCACAGGAAGAGATTCCGTTAAATTAAACTGAGCGAGTAACCATATAACTAAGGCCAGAGCAGAAGCAATCAAGAACGGTGCTCGATCACCGAATACACTTAACAATCCTCCCAGACCCGGTCCAATAATAAATCCGAAGCCTATGGACATACCTACTAGTCCCATACCTCTTGTACGCTGTTCATCTGTCGTGATATCAGCCACATAAGCAACTGCACTTGCGATAACCGCTCCTGAGAATAATCCTCCCATAAATCGAGATGCATACATTAACCACAAATGATCTAACGCAAAGGAGAATACTACGAAGCTGGCACAAAAACCAAGCAGCCCGATTAAAATTACAGGTCGCCGACCCCATCTGTCCGATATTGCCCCCCATATTGGAGACATAATAAAGGATGCAGCAGAATATACGGCAAGCATCATATTCAGATGGAAGTGAGTCATTAATGGTAGATCAGGCATGATTGGGATAATAATACCAAAGCCTATGAATGTGGTGGTAAGCATGATAGCAATCATTGCAAGTTGTTTTTTATACATAGATGGACGCTCCCTGAGAATGTCTGATGAATCGAATTTTATCGTACCATAAATTTCTCAACTTTATTATCAACGGAAATGACAATATGGAAAACAAATAGAAGCATTAATACGATTCCACTAGCTACAAACGGTGCATGAAAACCCAGATCATCCCATAACCATCCCGCTACAATGGGACCCACAATCATACCCATTCCTTCTATCGTTAAGAAAAATCCCCACACCGTCCCCCGTTCCTTCACTGGTATAGCATCTGCAATCAGAGCATTCCAAGCGGGTATAATACACGCGTATCCAATGCCGAGCAATGCAACCAGTACGAACACAATGGGCTTCGAGTCGAAGTAAGTGAAAGCAAGCAAGATTACTGCACTAAGCAAAAAGCCAACATGGAGAAACCAACGTGTTCCATAATGATCCACTAGCCTGCCAACTGGTATTAAGCATACTACGGTAATTAATCCTCCGAATGCAAGCAAAAAGCTTTGTTCATAAGGGGATAGATGTAGTACAGTTCGCGCGTATAAGATGAGAACAGGAGTAAGTAATCCTAATGCAAAGGTTTGTGCGAACAATGCCGGATAAAACCACCTGCTCACGTTCAATGAACGACGAATTTCATCGAAATATCGTTTAATTCTAACTGATCTACTAGCTTTCGCCGTCTTACCTTTTGCAACGGCTGGATGGTTATCATTGGATTTATCATGTCCCGGCAGCAACAATGTAACCACAATAACGCCAATCATCATATAAGTAAGCAAGTTAAATGCGGATGAATAAGAATGATGAATAAAGATATTAATAACAACAGGCCCTAGCCCAACTCCTGTAAGCCAAGCCAAGTAAATGATGCTCATCACCGTACCCTTACCCTTATCACCAACTGCTTCAGTTGCGCCAGAGATGACTGCTGGCCATAGTGGTGAAGTTCCTATGCCAAGTAGAATACTAGCAGTAATAATCCAAGGCAGCTCATTCTGAGTTGCTAATATAAGAACTGATAAGAACGTGGATATTACACCAAATAGCATACACCAACGATATCCAAATCGATCAATGAACCAACCAACAGGACTGCGAAACATATTGTCACCTATGTATTGTAATGACAACGACAATCCAATTGCGAATGCCGACAAACCCAGTACCGTGCCCATATATACAGGAAGAATGGTTATCAATAGAGCACCCTTTACAAATTCCACAAAAAACATAATAAGAAGCAGCTTAACGACAAAAGGATTAAGCATTCGCAGAGAATGCCGTAAATCGATCATTTTTTTTAATAATTCCATTCTACACCGCCTATATTCAATCGTTCTAAATTAGTAGAATGGTGTTGCAACTCCATTCAATTTTGTTATACTCATAAAGTAATTAAGATAGGCACAGGAAGGATTGTACGAATTGAACCAACACCTTACACCCTTATTCACAGCACTTGTGAACCACGCTAATCAACAGCCGGTTCAATTCCATATACCAGGTCATAAGAAGGGCCGGGGAATGGAGAATGAATTTCGTCAATTTATTGGTGATAATGCCTTGTCCATCGACCTGATCAATATTGCCCCGCTTGATGACCTTCACCGCCCTTCGGGTATTATTAAAGATGCCCAAGAGCTAGCTGCAGATGCATTCGGTGCTGACTATACCTTCTTCTCGGTACAGGGAACTAGTGGAGCGATCATGACCATGATTCTTACCGTATGCTCACCTGGCGATAAGATTATCGTACCTCGTAATGTGCACAAATCCATTATGTCTGCGATTATATTCGCTGGTGCAAGACCAATCTTCATATCTCCTGTTATGGACACTAAATTAGGAATAGCTCATGGGGTAACAACCAATTCCATACGTCGGGCTCTAGAGAAGCATCCTGATGCCAAAGCCGTTCTGATCATTAACCCAACCTATTATGGAATAAGCACCAATCTGCAGGAAATTGTAGATCTTACACATAGCTATGATATTCCAGTTCTAGTCGATGAAGCACATGGTGTTCACATTCATTTCCATGATAATCTTCCTCTGTCGGCAATGCAAGCAGGTGCTGATCTCGCTGCAACAAGCGTTCATAAACTTGGTGGTTCATTAACGCAAAGCTCAGTGCTGAATGTTCGTGGAGAGCGAATAAGTTCTGCACGTGTACAATCCATTATTAGCATGCTAACAACTACTTCCACCTCTTATCTGCTGCTTGCCTCACTGGATACAGCGAGAAAGCAACTTGCTCTACATGGCAGGGAAATGGCTGAGAATGCGATTCGAATGGCTAACAGAGCTCGCACCCATATCAACCAAATTCGTGGATTATACTGCTTTGGGGAGGATATCCTTGGAGGTGAAGCCACTTACGATTATGACCCGACCAAGTTAACCATTCACATACTCAAGCTTGGCATTAATGGTTATGAAGCGGAGATATGGTTAAGAGAGCATTATAATATCGAGATCGAGCTTAGTGATATGTATAATATCCTTTGTATAATTACCCCAGGAGACACTGAGCAAACAATCGATATCCTGATTACAGCACTACAACAATTATCCGATCGTCATATTGAGCACGACCAATCTATTGAGGTGGTAGTGAAGATTCCCGAGATACCTCATCTATCTCTATCTCCGCGTGATGCTTTCTATGCTGAGACAGAGATTGTTGAATTCACTAAAGCGGCAGGTCGGATTATTGCTGAATTTATCTTTGTCTATCCCCCAGGAATCCCCATCCTACTGCCAGGTGAGGTCATCACACAGGATAACATTGATTATATAATTGAGCATCTCGAGGTAGGCTTGCCTGTCCAGGGCCCCGAGGATAAAACTATGCAAAATGTAAAGGTGATTGTTGAAGAGCACGCGATTTCTTAGTGCAGTCAACTACTTCGTAAGCATAAGCGTATATTGTCAAACATTATACGCAGTGCTATGATAAACTTTGGATAATAGAGCCCACGATCAATGTGAACAAGGCAGGTGTATGGAATGAGTCAACGTGCTTATATCAAATTAGTCGGAACATCCGTCGTTCCGTCGGTCACTCTCGATGACCTCAAGTCACAGCTTACCCATTATAGAGAACAATTGGCTCAGACGGGTTCTCAATTGGACTGGAGTTATGCAGACGCTGCATTCCCTTATACAATCGAGCAGAATCTAGATGGTGAAGGTCAATGGTTCTACTTGAAAGGCAATAATCCACTATACCGTTATATTGCCTTTGGTATTGAAGCAACGGAGCCATGTATCATACAAGTCATTCTTCCTAAAGGAAGTACCATTGGTGATAAATCAAAGGGTAATGAATTTTGCAAGTATTTGGGTAAAATTTGGAAGGCTGAAGTTCATTTGTTCAATGGCAGAATCATGTATTTAAATCCTCGTAAGTAAACCATGTTATAGTCAGTAAATGGGGATGTCCCGTAAGTAGATTTCTACCTATGGGACATCCCCATTTACTGGTATGCTATTGGTCAAAACTCACTTGTTCTGTTCGTCAGTTAGTATTTCGTTATAGACAGCAGCAGCCCTATCCCATTCCTCTGGATCTTCGATGTCAATTAAGATTGCAGAGTCATCTTCTTCCACAATACGGAATATGAAGCCATCTGCTTCAGGATTGTTACGGTCTAATAATACCGCATAAGCCTGTCCATCCATCTCGAAGGTATACACCATTACTAGCTCATGCTCGTTCCCATCCTCATCAGAGACGATGATTACACCATCATCCTCTTCATGATTGTGATCACAATTAGGTCCATGAACATGTTCATGCTTATCAGTCATTCCCGAAACCTCTCTTCTAAATAATCTCTTGCTTTCGGGTATCGTATCACGGATTGAAATATGGGTCAATTGAAAAGCCGTCCCTCAGGACGGCTTGCTTGATTTACTTGGATACGCTGTAAATTGCAATTTGTCCTACTTTGTAGTATTTACTACCACCGACTTCTTTCATGTGCAGATTAACGGTATATTTGCCAGTCCATTTCATATTAACTTCCAACGTATTAGACGTATATTGGAACACTTCCGAACCCTGATCTTCCTTTGCTAAAGGTTCTATGCTACTCTCTATCTCGTTACCGAACGGATCTAGCACTGTAATTTTAAAATAAGAAATATCCGTTAGTATGCTATCCATAAAGGCAAAAACTTTAATGGGAACTTTAATATCATTCTTGCCCTTCTCAACGACTCGAATTGACTTTAAATCCTTGGGCGAAACCGCAGACAGCTGCACGTTCGGTTTGTAAATATTAATTCCCTTATCATCCACACTGACAATTCCCCCAATGGAATTGACAAGCTCATCCAGTGGAACCATAGTCTTCGTTTCAATCCCTGCTTCAGTCTTGCTAATGTCAACCTCGAGTCCAAAGGAGTCTAATGTAGTGCCATTCACCTTAATAGTAACTTTCTTGGCGGTATATTTCTCATAAATAGTATCAGCAAAAACAGTAGCGACACCTAGTAATGTGAAAATCAGAATGAGAGCAAGCAACCTATTGACTTTCATTGTCGTCAAACCTCCATATGTAGATCGTTCGTTATGCATGTTTATACTTCAGTAATCGTTAATAGTTGCGAGAGCAGGCACAATAATCAGAAATTATTTTCGTGGCATCATATTAATGGACGATAATTATATCATTCATTAATATGATTGTAAATTGTTTTTTAAATTTTAAGATTGACGTTACATTCTATATAAAGTTTTAGTAAACTAATAGAGCTATTATAGGAAAAGGATGGTAAATCATGTTTAACGATGTCATCACCGCATTAGAAATCGACCATACAAGAAAACAATTAGAGTGCATAGTCCAACAATACGAATATGACTTTAATCACCCCGATGTAATTGCAATTAGTCAAAGGTTAGATCGTCTGATCTTAAAAGTAATGACAAAACAAGAGGCTATTAAATATAATTAGAGGTTTATATGCGGATGCTTCCAGTTACTCAACATCATCTTATAAACAATTACAAGAACGGTACCTTTCATACTATTCAAGCTGAAGTAGCTACTGAATATCCCTTAACGATCCATATGCATGATGAGGAGTTTGCGACAATCGTATGCACGCCATCTAACCTAACGGAGCTTACCGTGGGTTTTTTGGCTTCTGAAGGAATGATTCATTCATACGAAGAGATCAAATCACTCAGTATTGATAGCGCTAAGGGAATTGCATACGTCGATCTACACCATAAATCAACTATCGATCCCGCTATATTCTCCAAACGTCGTATCGGATCATGCTGTGGCAAGAGCAGACAATCCTTCTACTTCCAGAGTGATGCCATGACGACAAAACCATTGCACTCAGACTTACAAATAAGTCCTGTGCAATGTATACAAAGCATGGAGACACTTGCTAATCTCTCTTCCATTCACCGCGTAACAGGTGGTGTTCATAATGCTATTCTATTCTCAGATAAAAACATGATTGCACAATACTCTGACATTGGTCGGCATAATGCATTAGATAAGATTTTCGGTGCCTGCTTACAGCAGAATATTGAGACATCTCATACGATCCTCGCAATCAGTGGTCGCATCTCATCCGAGATGGTTCTGAAAGCTGTTAGAATTGGCAGCCCTATCCTTCTTTCGAAATCTGCACCAACCGATTTGGCCCTGCAGCTAGCAGATGAATTAGGTTTAACAACTGTCGGCTTTATTCGCAACGGATCATTTAATGTCTATACTCATCCACAACGTATTAAAGACACGCTTCCCTTTCCCACAAATCCATGATAAATTATTAGAAGATTATACCTTCGGAGGAATTTATGGGTTTCCAACTTCAGATGACCGGGACTGGTAATGCTTTTGCTAGACGGTACTTTAATAATAACGCTCTTATCCAATGTAATGATTATCACTTGATGATCGATATGGGTGCTACATGTCCGCTAGGACTCCATCAGATGAATTATCCCATAGAGCGGCTGGATGGTATATTAATTACCCATCTCCATTCGGATCATATTGGTGGACTTGAAGAGGTCGCCTTCCGCTTTAAATATCTATATCAGAAAAAATTAACACTCTTCGTTCCCGATACCTTAGTCGATTGGCTATGGGAGCATTCCTTGAAATCTGGATTGTATAATGAGGATCATAATTGCATAGCATTAAGTGACTATTTCAACGTCGTTACCTTTAAAGAAGGAATACCGTTGATGATAAGTCCTGGTTTAGTGGTAGAATCCGTTCGCACCCATCATATTCCTACCAAATTTAGCTATTCACTTTTTATTAATGACATTTTCTATAGCGCGGATATGGTATTTAATCGAGCTCTCGTTGAGAGCGCAGTGTACGATCGCAACTGTCACTATATTCTACACGATTGTCAGCTGATTGGACCTGGTCTTGTTCATACCACATTAGAAGAGCTACTAACACTACCCGATGATATTCAATCGAGAACGTTACTGATGCATTATGATGATGAGATGGAGCAATTCATTGGTCAAACAGGAAAGATGAAATTTATTGAACAGCATAAAGTTTATCAATTCTAAATCATTATTTCTTCCAAAGAAACCCTTAACCCTCCTCAGACATTTGCACACCTTCCATATTGTAAAATGATAACCCGGGTGGTATGGTGAGAAAATATACGGAGCCACCAGCGACTGGGCTGAAATAAAAGCACCTCGCTTGACGCAGTGTATTATTTCAGATGGAGGTGTTTTTACTATGTTCGAAAGTGAATTAGAAACCTATCCCTTGACTGCAATAAAGGTTGTCTTCCAGGGCAGTGAGACACTGCTTCAGTTCAGTAAAGCTGTATTACGAGTCGATGCATCAGACATTTATTTCTCATGGTTTGTAGATATTACAGATATTGCCGAGGTAGAGCTGCTTGAGCGTCTAGCGAACGCTCTGGATATCCAGATCATGATGTATGCTCGGACGACGACTGGACTAGAAATTGCCGGGGAAGGCTATCTTCATCCAAATTTATCTTTCCATTGTGCAGCCATTAAAGGTGAGGGTGAGCTAATAGGATATGAGCAGATTAAACAAGCAGCAAGTCTATAGCAGTATAAACAGCAATGCGCCTCGTATGAAGGAGATCGCTCGTCAGATCGGTGAACGTCCGGAGCTTGGGAATCAAGAATTTTTTGCCTCTCAGCTGCTGATCGACGAATTAAGAGCGGCTGGCTTCTCCATCACACGGAATGTACTTGATCTGCCTACTGCTTTTATTGCTGAATATCAATCCACCGAGTCTGGACCGATCATTGCTTACTTATGTGAATATGATGCCTTACCAGGTCTTGGTCATGCCTGTGGCCATCACTTAATATGTACAATGAGTATGGCAGCAGCAATTGGACTCAAGTCCGTTATTGATTCAATCGGCGGAACGATTCGTGTCTATGGTACACCTGCTGAGGAGACGAATGGTGCCAAGGTTCCCATGGCTGCTGCAGGCTTATTCGATGATGTAGATATCGCATTAATGGCTCATCCCTATTGGCGATATGAGGCATCGGGAGCATCGTTAGCCATGGATGCGATACAATATGAATATTCCGGGAAGTCCGCACATGCTGCAGCAAGCCCCCATGAAGGGATTAACGCATTAGACGCTGTGCTCATGCTATTCAATGCGACGAATGCGCTTCGTCAGCAAATTCGCAGCGATGCTCGCATCCACGGTATCATTACAGACGGGGGCAAGGCGCCTAATATTATTCCGGACTTCGCCTGTGCTAGATTCTATATCCGTTCTGCAGATCGTTCCTATACGAATGAATTAACACATCGAATGCTAGCTTGTGCTGAGGGTTCTGCTAAACAAACAGGCTGCACCTTATGCGTTACACCTTACGAATATTCTTATGATGAATTAAGAACGAATGAAGCACTATCCTCCGTCTTCAATCAGAATTTGATCGAGCTTGGTGTATTGGAGCAAGAGATTGAACACGGTAAGGATAATGGATCCGTCGATTTGGGTAATGTGTCCTTACGTTGTCCAGCAATTCATCCCTATGTCAAGGTTATTGACGAGATTCATCAGCTGCATACGACCCAGTTTCGCGACCTAGCTATGACTGATCGCGCAATGGAGCTCATGCTCATCGGCGCCCAAGCACTAGCAGGAACGGGTTATGATATATGCAGTAAACCCAACCTACTCGCTGATATCCAGCATGAATTCCAGCAGCTACAGAAATCCCAGAAGCTTTAGAAAAGAGTGATTAGGTGTCCAACTATAGAAAATACTACCAATTCGTTAAACCCTATCGGATGATCATTATCGTTACCTTATTAATAGGCATGTTGAAGTTCGCCATACCTATGGCCATTCCACTCATCATGAAGTACGTTGTCGAGATATTAGAATCTGACGCTTTAAGAGCAGACAAACTCCAGACACTTAGCTATGTCATTGGTTTGAGTTTCATTCTGTTCGTTGTTGTACGCAGCCCGGTAGAGTACTATCGTCAATATTTTGCCCAGGCCGTTGTTAGTCGTATTCTATTCGATATTCGTAACAGGCTCTATGAACATATACAGAAGCTCTCTATTCGCTATTATCAGAATCATAAGGTGGGCGAGGTCATCTCCCGTTTCATTAATGATGTGGAGCAAACCAAAAACTTGGTCGAAGTGGGACTTATGAATGTCTGGCTGGATCTCTTCTCGCTAACTTTAGTGCTTAGTATCATGTTCTTCTACCTAGATCCTATATTGACTCTTGTCTCCATTATCGTCGTCCCCTTCTATGCTATTGCCGTTAAGATACTTTATAAGAGATTACGTTCCCTGACCAAAGATCGATCACAGGCGTTAGCTGACATTCAATCTTACCTGCACGAACGTATTCAAGGCATTCCTGTTATTCGCAGCTTTACGTTAGAGAAGCAGGAATCGATCTGGTTTGGTCGTAAGAATAGCAACTTCTTGAACAAAGCACTCTCGCACACACGCTGGAATGCGCTTACCTTCTCTGTTGTGAATACGTTGACGGATATTGCTCCGATCATTGTCATTGGATATGGTGCATACCAGGTGATCAATGGATCTATGCTTTTGAGTGAATTTGTCGCATTTGTTCTATATCTACCAACGTTGTACGGTCCTCTTCGTCGTCTAGTCAACTCATCGACAACCTTGACACAAGCCTCCGCCTCCTTGGAGCGTGTCGTGGAATTCATGAACCAGCCTTATGATATTGCTGATCAACCCGGAGCACTAGAAATTCGAAGCTCTCAAGGGCTGATCGAATTCGATCATGTCTGGTTCAAATATAATGAGCACAATGATTGGATACTGAAGGATATCTCTCTGACTGTAGAACCTGGCAAAACAATAGCACTCGTCGGAGCGAGCGGTGGAGGTAAGTCCTCTCTCGTTAGCCTGCTACCACGATTCTTCGATATTCATCAAGGAATGATCCGATTAGATGGTCACGACATTAAGAATTTAACGCTAAGAAGCTTACGCAAGCAAGTTGGTATGGTTCTACAGGACAACATCCTATTCAGTGGTACGGTTCGCGAGAACATCATGATGGGAAACCCAGATACGACAGAAATTCTTCTATTAGAAGCTGCCGCAGCGGCGAATGCGCATGACTTCATTATGCAGCTTCCTCATGGCTATGATACGGAGATTGGTGAACGCGGGGTGAAGCTCTCTGGTGGTCAGAAGCAGCGAATTGCGATTGCTCGCGTATTCTTAAAAAACCCGAAAATCCTCATATTAGATGAAGCTACATCAGCACTTGATCTAGAGTCGGAGCATCTCATCCAGCAATCTCTTGAATTATTGGCACAGAATCGGACGACGCTCATCGTCGCTCACCGCTTATCCACCATCACGCATGCCGACCAGATTGTTGTTATCGAAGGTGGCGAAATTAAGGAGAGAGGGACCCACACCCAGCTGATGGCAGCAGAGGGCGTATACCACCGTTTATTTACCGTGCAGAAAATTACCCAGAGCGAATGAAAGCGAATGAGATTGATTGCAAAATTTGCCGTGTGCTGTTAGTATTTTTGTGTGTATATTTGTTTCAGTCCAGCATATTCCTTTTAGTAGGAACATCTTGTCTGAACGGACACTGTAGAATATGAGGAGGCCATTTATTAATGGATCAGAATGGATTAACGAAAGATGATAAAACGTTTGGGATGTTATGCCATTTGACCGCACTCGCTGGCTGTATTATTCCATTAGGTAATATTCTTGGGCCCTTAGTTATTTGGCTAATCAAGAAGGATCAATCCGCCTTTGTGAATGAACAAGGTAAGGAATCTTTAAACTTCCAAATTAGTATTGCGATCTATGGAATTGTTTCTGCCATCCTGATTATTGTTCTTATCGGAATTCTAACTTCCATTGTACTCAGTATATTCTGGCTGATTATGGTTATCATGGCAAGTGTGAAAGTCAATGACGGCATATCTTACCGTTATCCACTTACGATTCGTTTTCTTAAATAGGTGTGTATAGTAAAGAGGCAGGGATCTGCTAAGATTCCTGCCTCTTTACTATGTATAACTCCTATTGAGAAACAGCCTCAACATAAGCAGCCGCTAGCTTGGTTATCTCTTCATATTGCTCGGCTTGAATTCGATTCTTATCAATCAAATGACTGCCCAGCCCACAAGCGAATGCTCCTGCATTAAGAAAATCGGCAATATTATTCAGATTAACTCCACCAGTAGGAATTAATCGAATTTGATCTAATGGAGCCCTGATTTCCTTAAGGTATTGTAACCCTAGCGAAGCCATTGGGAATAGCTTAACTGCTCGAGCCCCAAGCTTCCATGCATTCACAATTTCAGTAGGGGTGAGTGCTCCAGGGAACACCTCAATGTCTCTAGACAACGCATATTCAATGACCTCTGCATCCGTGTTAGGAGTTACGAGAAATTGTGCCCCTGCCTCGATGGCTTCCTTAGCCATACCTAGATCAAGAACCGTACCTGCACCAATGTACATCGCTTCGTTGAATTCTACCCGCCAATCCGCGATCATTGATGTCGCTCCAGGGGTGTTCATCGTCACTTCAAGAAATCGAATACCTCCATTGGATAAAGCTCTTGCCGTCTTCCCAGCTTGGTCAGTTGTCAATCCACGTATGATAGCAATCATTTTGTCTTGTTCTAAATCCTGCAATAAACTCATCACAAGCTCCTCCTAGCTCTATTAATAGTCCAGTTCAATTAGTTGGCGCTGTAGCCAATGATCGAGCACTTTGGTTACTTCATAAGTAGTATCAATAAGTTCTAAGTTCTCAAATTGATATTCGCATTGTTCCTTGTATAAAATTTCCGCATCATATTGCTGCAAGTAATTCTCAACCACTTCTTCTGAATCACCTCTAGAAAGCAGTCTCTCTCTTACTTCATCCTTTTCTGAGTGTATAAAAATCCGAATGACATGATCTCCATAAATACGTTTTAATATCTCAGAGCCTTCTTTATTTAGTAATAAAAAAACAAAGTTGTGTGACTCGAAAGCAGACATAATTTCTTCCGTTTTAATTCCATAATGGATATCTTTAAGTTGATGCTCTTCAATGAATTCATCGTTTTGTTCTGCTTTTTTGAAGGTTTCTAAATCAATAAAATGATAATCTTGCCCATCCGTCTCATATGAACGAGGTTTTCGTGTTGTATAAGCAACAACGTGAGTCAGAGAAAGCGTGGTTCCCACCATTTCAGCAATAGATTTACGATTAGAGCCGACTGGACCGATAAAAATGACAATAGCCTTAGATTTAGGAAGTAATTCCATCGTAATTAACCTCCTCTAATTTTCAGATCTAATCCCATTATACAAAAATCGCACTGTAATATATAGAAGTTAATTGAGATCCCGAAAATTTATAATATTCCATTCAAAAAAACAGCCGGTTCTAATTGAACTAGCTGCCTTTTCACCGCAACAACATGAGATCATTAATTTCGCTGTAATTCATCTTTTTTAATTGTTTTTCTCAGGTTTCATCAGGACATCGCCGTCATTGGATACATGTTCATATGCAACTAATACGATTTCATTACCAGTTGAGACTTGAAGATCACGCTCCATTGCGATTACACTCTCCAACTGACTGTTCGTTAAATCCGCAGTTTTAAAATCATCCAATCACTACCACCTCCAAATTATAAGTTTTTAAACTACCCTGCTATTATTACCGATTTATATGAATATAAAATGAGCAATCATTCGGACACAAAACCATTTGACAACAGCCCTATTCCTTGATAAACTAACTCTTGCGTCACATTATGACCTGATAGCTCAGCTGGGAGAGCACCATCTTGACAGGGTGGGGGTCACAGGTTCGATCCCTGTTCAGGTCACCATACAAATAAACCCGAGAGGGGGCTGTCCCAAAAGTCTAAATGACTTAGGGCAGCCCTTTTGTTATGAGAAACTAGGTATTGCTTCAGGGAGAGCCATGGCTTCCAGCCGCCGTTGAATGACGTGTTCTTTTTAACAAAAGGTAAAGGTGAGAACACGACATTCAAATGCGGACGTAAA
>JBBDTA010000160.1:0-14604 GCA_040904605.1 Paenibacillaceae bacterium | reverse complement strand
AGCATAAGCTAAATCGAATCCATCTCAAGATAATGATTAGATGATAGATAGTGCAGATAATTTTCCCGCTTAGCCCAATTTACAGCTGATTCAAGTCCTCGCTTGTTCGTTGTGCTTTTCTCTTGTAAGAATAGAATACGTGTATTGTTATTGGCAGCTAACTGTTTCAGCCTCAGCCTGACCGTTTCATGCCACGAATAGGTCTCAGGACGGACAAAATCAGGGTTCTCCCAACAAATTCCATCAATGTAAGGTGCCGTTTCGACACACAAGATCTCTAATCCATTATTCTGAATAATTAGATGATTCGGGTGCAATTTTCGTATTCGTTTTACTAACTCTAAGGCTGCGGCTTGTTGTTCAGCTCTCATTCCCGCGGGAAGTGATGGCCACTCCACATTGCTGATCGTGTCCATGAATATCCCATCGTAATTGGAGTTACGCAGATGTCCACCAATACGGTGCAAGAGTAAACCAATCCAGTTACTGGAACGAAGATCTGCAACCAACGTATGATATTCCTCATTAGCCACAATCTCTCCATTAAGCTTTAGATAATCCACCTCACGCAGCAAGGTTTTAAGCTGATCATATTTCGGCACCTCTGTCATACTTACATATGCGAATACTAACGTTCCTGCTTCCTGCATTTCCTTCAACGATTCCTCAGTCTGACCGGCAGGCTCAACAATAGCAATATCATACTTAGACATCACATTTGCTTGACCATGACCATAATAAACAACAAAATTCCGAGCTTCGGCGAAGCTAAGCTTACGATCAGTTTGTAGCCTCAACTTAAGACAGCTTCCTTCCTATAAATCGTTTCTGTTCTTACATAGCATGTCTGACATTTCTTCCCGTGAGCCTGACAATTGTTCCCTTCAATTTCCCAACAATTCTTATCTGTTTGTTGGTATGCTGGACAATTCTCACAAATACTCGAAGGTGTACAGCACATCTCCCAACAAACACCGAGAGAACGACCACTGATTTGTGGATTTGCTTGTTTCTTCCTAAACCAAGTTAGGAAGGTTTTAATAATTTGTTCATCTAGTTGAGAACCTGCTGTTGCTTGTAACGTTTGAAGAGCTTGATCAAAAGGCACAGGATCTCGATATTTCCGACCATTAATGATAGCAAGAAACGTTTGTACCACAGCAATAATTCTAGCACCTACTGGAATTTCATTGCCACTAAGACCTTTGGGGTAACCATTACCATCCATTCTTTCATGATGGTACATGATATAGGAGGACACTTGTTCATTACCTAATGTCGATTGCACAATAGACGAGCCAACCTCAGAATGAAGCTTCATCAGCTCGAATTCCTCTTCACTGAATTTACCTTGCTTGTTGACAAGATCTGTTGATATCCCAATGACCCCAATATTACTTAGGTAAGCCGCCAAGGCAATATCACGAATAACTTCTTCTTCCATGCCCATTTCCTTGGCGATCACAATGGAGTACCTGCTCATCAATTCAGAGTATCCAACCGTATGAGGAACGAGATTATCTTGGAGCTGAGCCAATGTCTTAAGTATACTCACGTAGGAGCCAGAAAATTTCTTGAGCGTCATTTGATAGCCTAATACCTCTCGCATGTTATCAGCGAGTATACTAAGAGACTCATAGGATTCTTTCCACGCAATATCAGTAGGCTCTGTCTTGTGCCATAATACCAACAATCGACTTCTAAGACTCTCTCGACGTTCCGATACATCTACAATGACATAGGCTTCTGCCCCTAATGCAGCAACATAGGGAGGTATCTGATAGAATGAATCATCATTCTGTCTAATTAATCGAATATCCTCTTCCTCTGTACTTAAATCGAACAGTTTCTTAGTAGGATCTCCTTGAAGAAATCCCTCAAGTAGGTCCGGATCTGTCCCAGAAGCAGCAGTCAATTGATATTCTCCATCCTGTCTTATACAGAAGAATGCACCATCAGCATTCAAGACCTTAACAGCTAATTTCAGCACAAAATCAATGGTTACCTTTGAATCCAATGCTATACTGTTGATTCTTTGCAATGCTTGCCCAGTTGACACAATAATATTCGCCTTATTACGGATATTCTCCATAGCAATAAATTGATGTAAGGACTGTTTCATCATTTCGGTGAAATCCCGTATATCTCGTTCAATTCGTTTATTATATTTGCCTCTCATCATCGGACCAACCCGAATAAGTCCTTCCTTCTCCCCAATTGGGATATTAAGCAGTTGAACCTCCCCAACCTTCTGAATTTTCAACTGTTCCATTGTAGCATCTGTGACCAAAGAGAGCGGTGGGAGAAACTGTTCCTTCTTATATTCAACTAAACCGCTATAGGAAGGCTCCACCTTGCCAAAGCTTTGTGATCGATGACGTACTGCCTTTAACAAATAAACTTTTTTGCTCTCATCATACAAATAAAAAACATAGGTAGGCGCCTCGACCATTGAATCAATCAGCTCAAGTAGATCGCTTAAATTTTGTTCAAGTCCCTTCTCAGGATGAAGCTTCTGAGCCAACATCAAAGATTGTCGCCATCGCCACTTCATTCCACGAGCATATCTGTAGGTGATCGAAATGCTGATTACGCTAACAATAACCACACCCAAGAATACCAGGAATAGCCACAAAATATGTTCAATAAAGAAAGAATTCGCAATAGATAGCCCTTCCTTGAGTATGTCCTTGATCGTTGAGATCAAAATGCCTACCTACCCTTCATTGTTTAGCCTTATTTTGTCTTCTTCTAATATTACATTGTTTGATTTCTCATTTTGCAAAGCGACAGCCTGTGATATGTCTTTTATTCTAGCATAAAGATGAGATATTTGAATCGATTGGTATAAAGTAATAATTAGAAGCACAATAAAGGCGCATAAGAATAATAATGAAGGAGGATAGCTTACTCCAGCCCAACTCGCTACCACATCTAACCATTCTGGGTTTGTGGATAGAATAAGAACAAGAATAACACCACCTATCCACACTAAGGTATTTCGTTCATTTATTTTTTTGCGTGCTAACAAAGTGATTACCCAAGTACATAGAGATAACCCTATGCAGAAAATAATAATCCTAAAAATATCATTCATTACACCTTCCTCCTATCAAAGATAAGATGATAAACTAATACAGCTAAGATACTTGTTGTTACTTTTAACATATATACTGCGTTTTTTAATAATCCAGTATGCATGCTTATCCCAGCCAATCGAGCTCGTGAACGGATGGGAACTTCTCTGATTCGAAAGCCTTCATAAAACATATGTATGATTGTATCTGCATCTGGAAAATCGTTGGGAAACGATGTACTGGTAGCATAGTAAGAGAAGGTTCGCCGAGAAAGTCCTCGCAAGCCTGAAGTAGAGTCTGTTACCTTCATTCCTGTTAACAAACGAATCATAGAATTAAACCAGAGGAATGCAATTCGCTTACGAACACCTAGAGCAAACTGAGGATCACCGAGCACTCGTGAACCTATAACAACATCATCAGTATCCATATGCATTTCTTCGATCAACCGATGCAAATCGTCAAAGTGATGTTGACCATCGGCATCGAATTGTACGATATATTTATATCCCTTCAAATTTGCAAAGCGAAATGCAGTTTGCAATGCTGCTCCATAGCCTAAATTAATCGGATGGGATATTAGAAACACCTGATGCTGTCGGACAATCTCAGTGGTTCTATCCATTGAACCATCATTGACTACTAATACATCTGCTCTATCCTCGAATCGAACTAGGCTTGTTAATACAGCGTTAATACCGTTTTCCTCATTATAAGCAGGAATTATGATTAGCGTATCCTTCATTGAATGTTCATCCTTTTCCTCTTTTATTATTTATGGCTATGAATAACTCCGGCCAATGCCGATGTAGTACATAGAAGTAGCCTAATAAGAACACGCACCCTGATAACAATATGAAGGATAAAGCTATAGCGGAGTTGTTAATAGGAAACCAGAACCAAATTACCCTAGTAATCGGAAAGAATAGAATGGGTAGTACTAATACCTTTCCATATAGTTTAAGTTCTACTAGGATTAATTTAAAACTTGGTCGCGTGTTGTTCCATAGCAGATAGAGTAAAATTATCGCATTCAATAAAGCACCTATTGCAGCCCCATATCCAATTCCACGAGGTCCCATAACTTGTGATAACCAAACATCCATGAGGATCGTTATCATTGCAGTTGAGATGTATATCGATAATACAGCCACCAATTGTCTACCAGCCAGAAAATATCGAAGACAAACTAATGATATAGATTGGCTTAATACAGACAGCGCATATCCTTCAAGAATACTTGTAGTAAGAATAACCGAATGAGAGTCAAAGGCGCCTCTTTGGAACAATGCTGTTATCAAAGGCTCTCTTAATAGGAACAGGAATAACATAGAAGGAAGAACAATCAAGATCACACCTCTAAAGGCGTTGACCATAACTAGATCTGCTTCCTTACGTTGTCCCAAAGCCAAATGCTTAGATAATGAAGGTAGAATAACAACACTCACTGCAGCTACAAAAACCCATACCGGGAATTGTGTTAATCGAAACGCATAATTTAAAGCTGCAGCTGCCCCCGAATCAAAGGCGGTTATGATATATCGCTCTGCAAAATAAACGGCTTGGAGACTAAATAAAATCACAACATAGGGTATAAATATCCTTATCATCTCAAACCAGTCATTCGAACTATTTGTATCTGATATTAAAGGCATTGATTCCTGTTTATCCACTAATTGGGACATAGCCCTATACCATTTGACTGCAATCCAAACGGCCGTGAGAAATACTCCTAGAGTAATAGCTAATACAATCCGACTTACGCCAATCTCAATAGCTATCCCTGATATACTGCAGTAAACAACACCTCCCAAAAAAATCAAATTCAATAATAAAGGTGCTATAGCTGGGGCAATAAACTGCTGTAAAGTTTGTAATACTGCTGTTCCAATCGCGATGATAACGAATAACACAATCGTTGGGAGTAATAATTGTAGTAGTGATAATGTTACTTGGTCTAGTTCAGAACTAGATGAGCCATTAAGCCATTCCGTTAATATTCCTGAAAATCCATAGGCTAGTGACATCAATAAGATTGATATTGCTAAGAACCGAATAGAAACTTGTTTAATTGAGCGTCGTAGCCTATTGATTTGTTTCAATGCTGCTAATCGAGAAAAAACGGGTACACATACAACTGAAATTGCAGCAGCAAACATATTATTACTAATGCTATCTGGAATAAAATAAGCAATAGTCAACGCATCCGCATGGAGGGAAGTTCCTGCATAAGCTGCTAATCCAATATCTTTGATGAAAGCGATCAATGCAACCAAAACATTGATAACAGCAAGTGCTACAATGGGTTGCCGAAAGGCTTTCAAATAGACTTTAAATTTTTCATATAAATTAGAAGTCACCGAAATCCTCCTCTCCTGATGAAGCTCATTTCAATATGACATTCGGGATTTGCGATGTGCGTGTTAATGTATCTACAAGATAACCTAATGGATGAAAAGTAAATTGTTCTAAAAGCCAATCCAACTTTCTCTCGGTGGAATTCAGACGATAATACTGGGCGAATCTATACAATAGTGATGTTGGTATTCTAGGCTGATCTGGATCAATTTCCCACGGGTGGATATATATCATTCCTGGTCTTGAATGATTGACAGATTGCAGAAGTCGAGCGACCAATTTAATAGGCATAGCTCTTAAATATAGACCACCGGAGAACGGAATTCGAAGGGCTCCCCAACTCCATACCGTAGATGGGTATTCGATAATCGAATATTGCTTACCATTTATTATCGGTCTGAATGGTATGATTGGAGCTTTTGCTGATCCACTAAGTGGAGTTAGAAACGGTTGTATACTGGAATCAATCCGATATCCTTCCTCTTCTAGTATTCCGAGCCACTCATACCGATCAGTATTAAGCGACCAAGACGGCGCACGGTATTGAACCACGGTTTGTCCGGATATATCCTCTAATAGATTCTTGGAAGTGCGGACATCCTCACGGAAGGAATTGGAATCCATGGATGACAACATTCGATGCATATTACTATGTGACCCAATCTCATGTCCTTCGCTTACTATCCTCCGTACAAGTGATGGAAACCGCTCAGCAATATTGCCAACTATAAAGAACGTACCTTTTACTTCGCACTTCTGGAAACATTCAAGCAACCGATATGTATTATTCTCCACGCGATTCACATAACCATTCCAAGATTCTACTGGAACATTAAGACCGTTGGTCTGATAGTAATCCTCAACATCAACAGTTAATGCATTCATTTGGAAGTCACCTGCTTCTTCTTGGTCAAGGTGACTGTGTCCTTACCTTGATAGATTTCGTAGATTTTCATATTTGGCGTATCAAGAAACACTTTTATATCATTATTATTCTTCATATAATCCTCGGCCCAGTAATAAGCTTTAGCTTGAAGGATTCTTCGGTTTTGAATATCTCCATAATAGAATTCTGTTAGTAAGCCAGTTGTAACAACAGGGAAAGATGATTCTGCATCCTGCAGTGAAATAGGTCGAATATCCTCATTTGCAATATCAATGGGCACCTTCTCAACAAATAGAAATACATATGAGGTTTTAAACTCAATGAGCTTCTTATCTGAATCCTCTATATTACGAACAAACTCCCACAATTCTGTGTGATAACCGTATCCTTGTATGAGTCCAAGCTCATCTACGGGTGAGATGACATCCCAGTTTTTCAATGGATAATTTCCTTTTATATCAAGATACGCACGTATAGATTCGTCATATTGATGTCGATCACCTTGAGGGAAATCCACCTTTTGACCAGGAACAAACAAAACCCATAACATGAGAACTGAACAACCCAATACTTGTAAACGAGAGCGCAATTTCTCTCCCTTGAAGTATTTAATAAAGCTTCCAAAACCGATCCCGAATAACAAAGCGGCAGACATAGATAAAAATACAGGTTGACGATCGACAGGAACAATTGAAGGCAAACCCAATTCAGGCGACAAATAGATGATCACCATTAATATAAGGAAAATAGCTGCCATTACTATTGGTGCTTGATCCGTGACAGACCATTCCCTATCCCGATATAAATGCCGATAAATAAACCAGCCAATAAAATAAATAATCAAGCATATGTACATGATAGTAATGAATAACTGTTCATTCGCAAATATGGATAATGTTTCTAAAACAGGAATACTTCCGTTGGATATAAATTCACCTTTTATATAATTCAGCGAAGAACCATGAAATGGTTTTCCCATTAATAAGCCAATTAAAGGAGGCAATATACCGATGAAACCAGCCACTCCCATGTAAATCAGAATACGAATCCACGTTTTATTAATCAATAATTTTCTTAGATAAGCAATGCCAACAGCAACGAACGCTAGTGTTAAGGTTACTGCTACAAAAGGATGGGTGAAGGCAGTAATGGCATAACATTCTGCAGCTAATAACAAATATGTACGTTTATTAGTTTTAAAGAAAAGATAGAAGAAGGTAATTCCCGGAAATAAAAATATGGTTGCAAACTCCATGGATAGTGCCGATAATTGTCTCCATAAAATAACTGAATTACCAATCATCATAGAGCTGGAGAAGAATAGGAGGAATACCGTCAAGAGAATAGTTTTGTAATCTTTTCCGATCATTCTACGCAATGCATAAACTAAAGAAAGCATCATTAATAAGACAGTGAGAGCCCCCATAAATCTTACAATCACATACATGTCCATACCGAACATATCATAGATAGTGGCAATTATCGATTCGAATCCATATGGATATACCCCATCTAGATAAATGGTCATATTTGACAAGTATTTGGACCACCCCAAATGAACATATGAATCGGAAGAAGCGAAGCTTAGGTGTGTGAAAGAATATCTGAATCGATCAATCATCGCCACACTAAAAACTAATAAGAAAGCAGAAATTAAGATAGGTTGCTTGATGATTGCTTGTTTACCTTCTTGAAGCTGTAATAGGCTTTTATCTCGTAAATGTTTAATTAATCTCCTTAATTCTATCTTCCATTGTTCCCGATCCTCTGTAAGATCGAAGAGGGCTGTCAAAATCTTCATACTTCTAGAAATGGATTCACTGCGCGAATAATATCTAGACAAAAGAACTATACACCCTATAGTAATTGCAAAAAGTGTGATTGTTTCCAATAACCGAACGCCTATTAAGAGATGAACGATGATCATATAGAATAGAGTGGAATGCGTCAAACTGATGAATAGCTTGTCAAGTCTGCTAGAACTTTCCTCTTCAAATCGAATAAACAGAGAGGGTAACCATACAAAAAGCAAAAAATATGAAAACAGAAAGCTACATAGCATCGTGACCGTTTCCATAACAGGTATCATGGTAATTCCCTCTCCCCAAATTTTCTCTTTACCCACCTAAGAAGCTGCATATAAGTAATAGTCGAGATTATGAAGGACACGAACAACCTCTTTAGTAGATAAATACAAAAAAACAATGGAGCCAAGCAATAGACCGAATACGGCATAATGATAATCAATCCAACGGCTTAGCAGAAAACCAGAACCCATATTAACCAGTAAGGATATCCAAATAGCACGAACGGCAAAGTCAGGCTGCGATAGAGAGAATAAGATAACTGCGTTCATCAGAGCCACTGCAACAAGGATATAGGCAATTAACGAAACGATAAATACTAAATATGTCTCTGAACTAGTAAACAAGCTCTTCGTGCTTAGAGATGGGAAATTAGCAAATAATTCTACAAGCATCCAATAAAGTAAACCAGCACTAATTACCGCTGTCAGAAAAATTTGGAGTAATCGACGAACATAAACAGAGAAGAATTTCCTATTCATGATCTGCGTCTCGTCACCCCAGTAACTCTTCTGACTGATCTCTATATCCATCATCATCTTGGTAAGTACAACTTCACTTATACCCATAGGCAGAATCAGGACCAGCAAGGCGAAATCCAATCCCAACTCATATTCGCCACGAAACCAGATCAAATATGGCATAAAATCACTATTCCGAGTCCAAGCGACTATACGGTCTATGAAGAGAAAGGCGAAATATAACGTGCCATAGATATAGTAAGGTAGTGTGGAGAACAAGGTGACTGACATCTTCGGAAGCTGAGGAGATATCCCTTTCTCTTCCTTAAGTTCAGCTTTCTTGAACAAATAAATGACTAATATCATACTGATAATTGAAACTAAAGAAAGGGCAATCAATTGAGATACAATGATATTCACATTCAACACTGAGAATAGGATGAACACTACCACGATCCCGACTATAATCAAGCCTGTAAATAACAATTCCTTCTTCAGAATATACATAACCGTAACGGACAACCAGATCGTATTCAAGAAGAAAAAGTAAAGAATTATTACAACCAGCATATCGACTGGGAATACCTTGATTACGAGATTCAATATTAAGATTGCAGCACAGATCAACAAACATACTAAAAACCCGAGTCTAATAAAATGAAAGGTGATTCTTCTAGCCATATTATAATAACCTTGGATAATATAGAAAAATCCCCTTCTAGCAATCGCTTGTGTGAATCCTCCAACTGTTACAAAGCTAAGAATGGTTCCAATAGCGATACTAGTGGCTAATTCAACGGAGAGATTCTCATACGACCAGAGTGAATATTTTAACGTCAACATACAGACAACAGAGATAGCCATCGGCACGGCAAAGATAACTCCTCTTAGAAATTGGCGGATTAGTAACATGGTCATCTCATGGAAGCTTAGCCGTTCCACCTTAGAGAAGGTCGTATACATCACCTTAGAACTGCATCTTTCCCATAGTATATCTGCAAGCTCGAATACATCTGCTACACCGAATATCTCCCTCGCACGAATGTCGTTCCAACCCAAAGATTCTAGAATGGCCGCAATTTCATGACGGTCTTCAGGATTCTGATGCTTCTCTAGTACTTCATCAAGTACCGATTCCAAGCTAGGTTGTTTAACAATTTCTTGAATAGGTAGAATGATAGTATGCATCAGATATCTTCACCAATACCAGGAATAATCATTCCAATAATTAATAAAGCCAGCTTTCCTTCTCGATCAGCAATATCAACAATTTCTTCGGTTATAGGGTTATTCTTACCTACAATTAATTTCCCTTGATTATTAACTAAATCCTCGCCTGCCCATTTGCCGACAATATATTTATAACGGAGCTGACGCACTTCCCTTGTAATCTCTTTGCTGCTTTGTGATTGTATCGAAGTGACTACAATCTTTTCAGCTAATTTATTCGTTTCCAAATTAGTATTATCTCGGGATTTTTTTGATGTAATAGATGTCGCTGCTTGTGTGTTACTTCTTATTCTACGTTCAATTGGTTGTGATGAATCTATATTCAATTGTGTCTGAGCTTCAGGTAAGTTGTAATCAAAATATCTAGGAAGCCCTACTGCGGAATTGGACACTACGTCCTGAGGTTGTAATAAAGCGTTGCTAAGTACGGCTTGAGTATTCAATAACACTTCCGAAATTACTGGGGTCACTAGATATTGTTCAATAGAATCCCAATAACCAAAGCTGTCAAGTTGATCGGATGTTGTTTGTGGTTCATCTTGATCTATAGGTGCATCTATCTTCCGTTGGAACATCAATAGTCTGCCCATTCGATTAGATTCTCTCTGTAGTTGAGCAGGCACTTCTTCTAATAGTACGATCTCTTCATAGGGATCAGGGATTTCTGTTAATTCATCCTCTTCTGCAATTTCAATTTCTTCTACTAACCCGACTGAAGTTTCAATTATAGAAGTGAGTTCTATATTCTCGGGAGGTATCGATTCATGACTTAGCTGAGCAAGCTCTGTGCGTGCTTTCATTACTAATAGTTCTAACTCAGATATCTCAAGCTCACTTAAAAATTTAAAGCTTCTCAGATGTCGGTTCACTTGTTTCGTATCATATCCCATTATAGTTTTTCTCAGTCGTGTCATTCCTCTCAACCTCCTTTCTTACAGCATCGAAATATTAAGTGTCTAACATTTTATTTCAACTTGTTTATGTTCGAATTTATGTTATTAAGCTCATTCTCTAACGTTTGTTTCCTTAATTCATGCTCAGTTTGGAGCTGCTTCAGCAGCTCTTTAACGGATTGTTTGTGATACCCATAGAAAGAAGTTTTAAATTTATTCATAATTCCTTAACTCCTCTACCCTGTTTCGACTAGATGCGCCAAAGCTTGGTGCTTCTCCATCTCCAAGAATGCTCTATCGAACATACCAAGCTGATTGTAAGATTCTGCAACTTCGATCATTAGCGCTGGGGAAGCAGGGGATTCTGGAGCTGCCATGATCGCGAGCTTGAAATGACGTACAGCATCCATATACAACCCATTCGTGAAGAAAGCAAAACCCCGTTCTGCCAACAGTTGCTGCTTCTTCTGTCGAGTAGCAAGTGAAGCAACAATCTCGATAACCGGTGCATCCACATGAGTCCCAGCAGCCATTCTACTGTATGTCCTCATGTGTAGATCTAGAACCTTAGGAAGAGTGAATTTACTAAGCGCTCGTTCCCGTGCTTCTTGTGACAAGATATTACGAATCTCTGTATTAATAAGAAGCTTAACGATTCCATCAGCTAAAGCATCATAATCTCTAGGAGGAACCATTATTCCAGATTCACCGATAGCCTCACTGATTCCACCGACATCAGTTGAAATTACAGCCCTACCACACATCATCGCTTCCACCACAGAATATGGAAATGCTTCTGAAATACTAGTTAATGCTACAATATCACCACTACTATATGCAGCCGCCATGTTGGTAGTATGCCCAGCGAATATAACGGTCTCTTCTAATTCAAGCTCCTTACGCAAACTGAGACATTCTTCATAATAACCTTGTACGGATACCGAACCATAAATGACAAATCGCACATTATGTATTCTAGATTTAACGATCGCAGCAGATTTGATCAAGGTTATAATGTCTTTGAGTGGATCTATTCGGGCAACAGTCACAACGGTGGGTTGACCACTAGTCTGAGCTTTAGATTCCTGGAATACCTTGTTATCCACACCATTATATATAACTTGAATTCTCTTCGGATCCACATCAAATTTCGTTTCCCAACGTGTATTATAATGGCAAACCGGGGACACCTGATCAGCGTATGCATAGCTAAGAGAAGTTACCGAGTGAATCATCCGAATTAAAAATTTGTTCAGAAAAGAAGAATATTGATTTTTACCTAAACCCAGATATTGCTCTCGAAGATAAATTCCATGCTCTGTTAATAAGAATGGTGTATCATCCTTTAATTTAGCTAAAACACACGGTATGCCACAGAAGGCAGCAGCTGATGCATGGCATACATCTGTTTTCGGAATTGGTGTATTAATAATGTTCAGAAAACGATAAATCCAACCTAAGCTTTGAATAAGGCTATAAATATCAGGACGAGGCCAATCACCATTAGATGTTGATACATGTTCCATAACTATACGTTTGAAGGTTGCCCATGCATATTCAGACTTGAAGCTGATCTTATACTCGTATTCATCAAAGTATAAATGCAACTTTAGTAATACATCGGCAAGATGCTGCGGATTTTTAACCGTTGCAATGAATTCTGTAATCAATTGAGTGAATAGTGGAATAAACTTGTCCTCAATTTCCTTCGGTGTAGTTCTTCGTTTCGCAAGAAAGCTCTTAGAGAACGATTCTAACAAATGTTCACTTGGTTCTTCAGTTCCCCATAAAGGCATCTTTATTAACATTGTCGTATCTGGTAATGTGAATTTTTGAGTAACAAAAGGATCCATTAGAATAGCGTAAATCACATAATCGACAGATTTCAACTCTTTGACCAGAATGTCGCACCATGTGCTTACACCACCTTGGTGAAAAGGGTAAGTGCCTTCAGTTGTAAGTAATACCTTAATATTCTTACTCATGAGCCATCACCTTTTAGACGAATACTGACTGACCCAAATTATGAAATTCCCATAACAGATTACATCTAATTTATTATATCTTATTTACTTGAAAATTGCTGTATGTTTTTATCGAAAATTCATCATTTTTTGTAACTTTATACTCATTTTAATAGTTCTAAAGTGCTACTTTTCGACATTTGGGTCAACTTACCTTTCATCTCTTCATCCGACAATACCCAGAATCACATTCGTCCATCTTCCCGAACAAATCATAACGGCGCTTGGCTATCCACTGATAGATACAAGATGCCAACCGCTTCATACCCGGGATATGATACATAATCGAAACAAAGCGGAGTGAAGGCAGCTTCGTCATTACATAAACAATGGCATCGGCACCACGAATGATATGTCCGTTCGACATATCAACTACATGAATTTCCTTATCAAGCTGATCTCGATTGTAACCATAAGGCAACAAAGAAACGGTCCGTTCATCCTGTAGAGGGATCGAATCAATATCGACTGTTGTTCGAAGTTTTATTAATCGAGCAACTGTCCTCGTACAGAGCACACAATGCCCGTCATAAATAATGATAAGTCGATTATCCTTCATATAGCGTCACCCGCTTCCGAAAATTATGAGATATCTTCAGGAGGCTTTAAACCAAGATGATGGTAAGCAGCAGTTGTGACCATACGACCACGTGGTGTTCGTTGTAAGAAACCGATTTGTAGCAAGTAAGGTTCGTATACATCCTCAATGGTCTGGCTTTCTTCACCAATGATTGCAGCTATTGTATCAAGACCAACTGGTCCTCCGCGAAAATGAGAGATGATCGATCGCAGCATCTTATGATCAATTGCATCTAAACCTAGGTCATCTACTTGCAGAAGTTTGAGTGCTTCCTTAGCTATATCCGGAGTGATGACTCCATCTCCTCTTACTTGTGCGAAATCTCGTACACGCTTCAATAGTCGATTAGCGATTCGAGGAGTCCCTCTAGAACGACGACCCATCTCACTGGCTCCATCGCCAATAATTCCAACCTGTAGAATATCTGCAGTTCTGCTAACAATGTAAGATAGTTCATCCACTGAATAATATTCAAGCCTACTTACGACTCCAAACCGATCACGGAGCGGTGATGAGATAAGTCCCGCTCGTGTGGTTGCACCGATCAATGTGAATTTCGGCAAATCTAGTCGAACTGATCTTGCGCTGGGTCCTTTGCCGATAATGATATCTAGAACGAAATCCTCCATTGCTGGATATAGCACTTCCTCAACCGTTCTCTGAAGTCGATGGATTTCATCAATAAACAGAACATCGCCATCTTGAAGGTTAGTTAGAATGGCTGCTAAGTCACCCGGACGTTCAATGGCCGGACCAGAGGTAGTGCGAATATGAACACCTAGCTCATTGGCGATAATATTGGATAGTGTTGTCTTGCCTAGTCCCGGAGGCCCGTATAGTAGAACATGGTCAAGAGCTTCCTTCCTCATCTTGGCCGCTTCGATATAAATCTTAAGGTTTTCTTTAACCTGGGTTTGGCCTATATATTCAGACAATAATCGAGGCCGGAGACTGAATTCAAGCGTATCCTCTTCCATCATCAGATTGGCCGAAATCATTCGATCCTCCATG
>JBBDTA010000159.1:0-14676 GCA_040904605.1 Paenibacillaceae bacterium | reverse complement strand
CACCATTATGATCTGTTAGTTATATGGGTTTCTGAGCTAAGTGCATAGTCAGTACATCCGTTCGAGGTTCGCATTAAGTAATTGAAAATTAGCCTGCCGAGAATATTCATTTCTCGGGCAGGCTAATTCATCGCTTTGGTTAAATCACTTCAAACATCCCTTCTACCTCTAACCCCCCTCACAAGCCGTCTAAGGACCTTTGTTAGACGAATGTGGTAAACCACCACCTAGATGTTCAGAATTGAACAGAGAGCCAGTTTAAACAGTCCATATTATAACAAAAATTACTATAAATAAGGTTATATGGAATATCACATCAGCTGTCGTGTATCGTCTCTTTGTTACATAAAGAAGGAAATAAAAAACCTCCTACATCAATGAATGTAGAAGGTGAACTGAATGTTAAAGGGGAATGGCGGAAAGAGTGGGATTCGAACCCACGCACGCCTCGCGACGCCTAGCTGATTTCGAGTCAGCCCCCTTGGGCCTCTTGGGTACCTTTCCGCGACGACAAGAAACATTGTACCATAGACGATTTCATCTATGCAACGAATACTTTTACTTTTACAGCTTATATTTGTTTACTCTCAAACTCTCCTGGCTTAGGTTGGTTCACGGAATGCCGCAAAACTTTTTTAAATTTCTTCTCGAATTTAATTCGAGGCACTAACACACTATGCTTACACTTCACACATTTAATCCGAATATCCATCCCCATCCGGATGATCTCCATTTCATTCCCCCCACACGGATGTGGTTTCTTCATAAGTACGATATCGCCTAGTTCAAATTGTTTGGCCTCCATGGGCTACTCCGCCTTCTCAATCCGTTGATATGATACAATTCTCGGATAAGGGATTTCAATTCCGTTGGCATCAAAGCTCTTCTTAATCTCCGCATTCATCTGCCTAGCAACACTATACTGTTGGTTCGCCTTACATTCACAGATCACACGTATAATCACTTCTGATGCGGCTAGAGATTGTACCCCAAGAACCTCTGGTTCCTTCAATATATTCTCATTATGCAAACTGATTTCATTCACAGTTTCTTGAATGATTGCAATTGCCTTCTCAATATTCATCTCATAAGCAACGGATATATCTACAACAGCTATAGAATTATTAACTGAAAAATTCGTCACTTCCACAATGGAACCATTCGGTATAATGTGAATTTCTCCGGTCCAGTTTTTAATCCGAGTGACTCTTAGACCAATTTCTTCTACTGTACCTTTAAAACTGCCCGTTTGAATAACATCACCTACAGCGAATTGATCCTCGAATATAATGAAGAATCCCGTAATGATATCCTTAACTAAACTCTGTGCACCGAAGCCAATAGCTAATCCTACAACCCCCGCTCCTGCTAACATAGGCCCGAAGGGTACTTTGAACACTGCAAGAATCATCATCACCATAATAAAACTAATCGCATAATTGGCGATATTACCCATTAAGCGCATAATCGTTGTAGTTCTTCGCGGATTAAATTTCAGTCTATCTTTCTCTTCAGCTATTCGTCTAATCGTTTTATTCAATAGTTTACTAGCTATCTTAGCTATCGTAATAATTAGAACAATCTTCAGGGCAATATTCGAATAATCAATCCATCGATCTGGATCGCTCAAATAGACTATGAATTTATCCCACATGTCACTAAGCTTTAAATTCACAGTAATCGCACTTATATATGCTAACAACATTTATGGCCTCCCTCTATAGCTCAATGGTAACATATTGACCTTCGCGGTTACAATAAATCCCTCTTACCTCTACATTCTCTGATTGAATAATGTGACGAACCTGATTCAGTTGATCACCAGGAAATTCGATCGACAATGCACAACCAGCTGTGATCTGCTTCGGCGTAGGGCGTATGTCGATTTCAATATCAGCATATTCCAACAGCATCTCTGCACGCAATGCTTGCTGCGTAGAATCAAAGGCGATTAGCATAATCTGTATCAACTCATCATCATGTCCTTTCACAAAGACGTATATTCTTTCGCAAATGTCCATATACTAGCAGAATAAAACTTATCTTTAATGTTATGGGGGAAACCATTCCATGAAATTCACATGGGGTTTGGATAATCGCAAGGCTATTACATCAGTAAAAACGGGCTATCAAGACCCGCGTGCACATCATATATTATGTGACCGGTTACGCGATGTATTCGACTCCGTGCCGATAGGACGACCTATTATTATGATATGTATTGGTACGGATCGATCAACGGGTGATTCTCTTGGCCCACTTGTGGGTACCTTGTTAAAGAAACGGAATACAAAGGGACAACCTATCTACGGCACATTAGATCACCCGGTGCATGCTATGAATTTAGTCGACACCTTGCATACCATTGAATGTCTTTATAATAACCCCTTCATTGTAGCTATCGACGCTTGCTTAGGTCAACACGCGAGTATTGGAACGATTCAGATTGGTCATGGACCAATGAAGCCGGGTGCAGGTGTGAATAAGGACCTGCCTCCTGTAGGTGATATCCATATTACAGGCATTGTTAATGTCGGAGGCTTTATGGAATTCATGGTCCTGCAGAATACGCGACTGAGCTTGGTTATGGATATGGCTGAGATGATCTCAGTTAGCCTTCATCGCTCCTTATTGTTCAGACGTGATTCGGGGACTTGCTCTGCGCTAAATTAATAACTAGTCGTTCCTCTGGAGACAACGGATATTTAGATTCACCCTTGATCACTGGCTTGCCATACGAATAGCTTTCTTCCCGACCATGAATAACAGTAAACACAAGTCCATCGAGATGGTCATCAACGAATGCGATCGAGAAGCTTTGATCACTACCCGTCTCATTAAAAGCATTGTAGCGTTGCATAGACACATTCCCTTTCATCTCAGATATCTTAATCTTCATCTGTTGAATTGTATGTTCATGCTCTGAATGATTAGTTAGAGTGATACTCATTTTGCGTTGCAATTCCGTTATAATCTCTTCAAGATTTGCTACTCCTGTGTGACCGATCATTGCATCATATTTTCGCTTAATGGAATTCACTTTTCTCCATAGCATTATGTTTACAGTTATTAATATAATGAAAAGCACGATGACACCTATACATGCAATTACAACGATATCCTGATCTATATTCCCCATTTAATAGTGACCCCCCACATAATGACGCTCAGTTCATATTTCTCTAATGAATCATTTGGACTCTACCCTTTATCGTAATGACGAACAATTTCCTTAACAGACGCTATCAGGTATTCAACTTCTTCCATGGTTGTTGAATATCCAACGCTTGCTCTCACCGCTCCTGCTGCTAATGTACCCGCAGTTTCATGAGCAAGTGGTGTACAATGATATCCCGCTCTTACCGCAATATTAAAGCTCTGATCAAGAATGAACGACATCTCCGAAGCATCGATATGAGGAAGCGCAAAGGCAACAATACCCGTGCGATCTTCATTCAAACTCGGCCCTAGTATGTGAATATTAGGTATGCTTAATAGCCCCGACATGAGGTGCTGCGTTAATTCCCACTCTTTATTATGAATCTTATGAACCGTTTCATTCAATACAAACTTTACTCCCTCGTTCAATCCAGCAATACCTACTGTGTTGGGCGTTCCACCTTCATATCGATCAGGTCTTACATTAGGCATGTCCGTGTCTTCTGACTTACTTCCTGTCCCACCATGAATCAATGGTTCAAGCTCCAGGTCAGGATGGATATACAACCCCCCTGTGCCTTGTGGACCTAATAGACCCTTATGCCCTGGGAAGGCCAACATATCGATGCCTAATGCTTGTATGTCGACCTCCAATGTTCCAGCTGTCTGTGCCGCATCAACCAGCAATCTCACACCATGTTCATACGCAATCTCAGCGATATCTGCTATGGGCAGGATACTTCCGAGCAGATTCGATCCATGCGTGCACACAATTAATTTGGTCTGGCTGTTCGTGGCATCTCGAACCTGTACAGGATCAATCCTACCCTGCTCACTCATCTTTATATAAGTGATTTCAATACCTATCTTGTGCTTCAGAAATTCCAATGGACGACGTACAGAGTTGTGTTCGATTGATGTACTAATCACGTGATCTCCAGGCTTCAGAAAACCTTTGATAGCTTGATTAAGAGCCATTGAAGTATTCAATGCGAAAGAAATATCATTTGGATTATGAATATTGAACAACCGAGATAGATTATTCCTAGCTTCGAATAACGCGCGACTAGCACGAACAGCCATCTTGTGACTTCCGCGTCCCGGATTCGCTCCGTACTCCTCCACACATTGCTTCATCGCATCTAACACCGCTGGTGGCTTAGGCCAAGACGAAGCTGCATGATCAAAGTATCGAATTTCCACAGGGTTGCACCACCTTCTGCTAAATTTAAAGCATACTTCTGATGAAGAATGTTATACCTCATCGAGTATGCTCTGATTATTCTAACATTATTATTGTTGAATATCTAACTGCTCTTGGATTGCAACAATTCCAACAGTCGCTCTAGATCATCCTTAGAATAGTATAGCAATTCAATCTTGCCTTTGTTCTTCACATTCTTAATGCTGACCTTCGTGCCATAGTACTCACGCAACGATTCTTCTACCTGATGAATGTATGGATCACGTTTTACCTTTGTTTGCTTTTTGATCTTTGTTGGCTGCTCAATTTTCTGAATTTGTTCCTCTAACTCGCGCACGCTCCATTCATTCTTTATAGCAGCTAACGAGATCTCCTTAATCATCTTTACATCCTTCAATCCTACTATTGCTTTCGCATGTCCCATTGTCAATGTTCCACGTGAAACATATTCCTTCACTTCCTCTGGAAGCTGAAGTAATCTCAAGAAATTGGCAATGTGCGGACGTGATTTACCTACCTTAAATGACAGCTCCTCCTGTGTAAGAGAAAAAGTGTCTATTAGTCCTTGATAAGCTAAAGCGATCTCCATTGAGTTAAGATCTTCTCGTTGGAGATTCTCAATAAGTGCAATTTCCATAACCTGTTGATCCGACAACTTCCTAACAACGGCAGGTACAGTTGCCTGCTTAGCAATGAGGGAGGCTCGCCATCTACGTTCACCGGCTATAATTTCGTATCCCTTAAGTACCTCTCGAACGATGATAGGCGTAATGACTCCATGTTCCTTAATCGAAGCTGCAAGCTCTTCAATACTATGCTCATCGAAGGACTTCCGTGGTTGATAAGGATTAGCTCTTAACTGTGATAAGGGAATTTCAACAATCTTATCATCGTCATTAATGTGTAATGAAGGAATAAGTGCATCCAGACCTTTACCTAAACGTTTATTACTGTTCATGACTGATCACCTCTTTAGCCAATTCCATATAAACCTCTGCACCCTTCGACTTCGAGTCATACGTAATGATCGATTGTCCATAACTCGGAGCTTCACTTAATCTAACATTCCGCGGAATAACAGTCTTATATACTTTAGTCTGAAAGTACTTCTTTACTTCTTCAATAACTTGAATTCCTAAATTCGTTCTTGCGTCGAACATCGTTAATAGAACACCCTCGATCTGCAATGATGTGTTCAGATGCTTCTGAACGAGGCGAACAGAATTCAACAATTGACTGAGCCCTTCTAATGCGTAATATTCACATTGAATTGGAATAATAACGGAGTCAGAGGCAGTCAGAGAATTGACCGTTAATATGCCAAGTGATGGCGGGCAATCGATAAGAATGTAGTCAAACATATGCTTGATAAGCTGTAATGATTTCTTAAGGCGTACCTCTCTCGAGATCGTAGGTACTAATTCAATCTCAGCACCAGCGAGTTGAATCGTTGCTGGAATAATCTTCAGGTTCTCGACATTCGTATCAATAATGACATCCTTAGGATGAATATCATTAATAATAACATCATAGATGCAATAAACAACATCTGCTTTGTTAATTCCAATACCACTTGTCGTATTGCCTTGCGGATCAATGTCAACTAAGAGTACTTTTTTACCTAACGATGCTAGTGACGCCCCCAAATTTACAGAAGTTGTTGTTTTGCCAACTCCGCCTTTTTGGTTCGTTATTGCAATGATTTTCGACACCTAATTCACCTCATAATATATTAGAAAAAGACTGCGATCACTTACTTGCTCTGCCTCTTTGGTATGCGAATTACAAATTCATAATAATCATCAAATACGTTCTCGTCAGTAACAATCTTTAAACCCGAGCTGCTAACAAGATCAACAGATTGTCGAATCGTATTTACCGCAAGACGGATATCCTTGGAATAGGAAACTTTGCGGGCAGTTTTGGTTTTCGTAATATTTTTTAAAAATTCGACACGCGCTTCCGTTTGTTTAACATTAAGATCCTTATCTAGAACATCATTCAGGAGCTTAAGCTGCTGTTCCACATTATCCAATCCCAACAATGCCCGTGCATGCCGTTCTGTAATTTTACGCTCCATCATTGCTTGTTTAACAGGTTCGCTTAGATGCAGAAGACGAATTTTGTTAGCTATCGTCGATTGACCTTTGCCAATTCTCTGAGCAAGACTCTCTTGTGTCAAATCATGCAGTACCATTAACTTCTGATAAGCATAAGCTTCTTCAATAGCTGTTAATCCCTCACGCTGCAAATTCTCTATGAGTGCTATAGAGGCAGCTTGAGAATCGTTAAATTCTCGAATCACAGCAGGTATTGTAGGGGAACCTAGTTTCTGTACCGCACGCCAGCGTCGTTCACCAGCAATAATCTCATATTTGCCCCCGCGAACCCTTACCACGATTGGTTGAATGACACCATGTGTTTTGATCGTTTGACAGAGCTCTTCTATCCGATCATCGTCAAACACTGTTCTTGGCTGGTAAGGACTTGGTACAATATCTGTTACTGGAATTGCCCTTATCTCTTCATTCCCGTTCCGATCGGCAAGTCCGAATAACTTCGTGATTTGATCCTTCATTTCTTCACTCCACCCAAATAATAACTAAGGATCGGCTATACCATTACTTCCACCTTTGTTGGCAAAATATCAACTATTTTAAGGACTTTTGCCAGCAAATGTGTGGGAGTTGTAATTAAGCGATTCCCAGATACATCTTTAAACCATATATTCTCTATGAGAGCCTTCATTTCCTGCCCTGTTCAACGAAACATTTTTCGATCCATTGTTCCACGTGGAACAATGGATCACGACTTAACAAGTGGTTCCTTAGAAGGGATACCAGCTTTTCGAGGGTATTTTGCTGGAGTTTTACTATTTTTCCCAATAATTATAATGTGTCTTTGCGCTTGCTCCATGGGCAATTCAAAGGAATGTACTTCCTTGAATTCCGATAATAATTGTTTAACACTATAATCTGCTTCCTTAATTTCCTCTTGAACATCTGTACCCTTCATCGCCGCGAACAACCCATTCTCCCGTACAAAGGGTAAGCACAACTCATTAAGTACACTTAAGCGAGCAACTGCTCTAGCTGTAGCAAGATCATAATGATTGCGTAGCATTAGATCTCTAGCAGCATCCTCAGCGCGGCTATGTATACAAGATATAGTAATCAACTCGAGTTTTTTAACAATATGCTGTAGAAACTGTATCCTTTTATTCAGTGAATCTACGATCGTAATCTTTAGATGGGGATACACGATCTTCAAAGGAATGCTTGGAAAACCAGCCCCGGATCCAATGTCAATCAACGTCTGAATAGATGCCATAGGAATGAAGAATGATAGGGAAACAGAATCATAGAAATGCTTGATGTACACCTGTTCCCTATCCGTAATTCCTGTCAAATTCATCTTCCCATTCCACTCAATCAGCTCTTGGTAATACAGCTCGAATTGAGAAAGCTGAACAAGTGTAAGTGTTATACCCTTCTCTTCTAGTAATGAGGTAAATCGATTCACTACTTCATCCATATATTAACCTCGCGCTGCTTTTACTTTGTGATATTGTTCCAGGTATACGAGTAGAATGGATATATCTGCAGGAGTAACTCCCGAAATCCTAGACGCTTGCCCTAGATTAAGAGGTCGGACCTTTGCTAATTTCTGTTTGGCTTCGGTAGCTATACCATACACTTCCACATAATCGATGTCGAGAGGGATTTGTTTTTTCTCCATTTTCTTAAGACGATTAACTTGAACGAGCTGTTTTTCTATATAGCCTGAATACTTAGTTTGAATTTCGACCTGCTCCTTCATTGCTGGGTGCAGATCGTATGGTGACGGAGAAAGTCTCTCGATATGCTCATAAGTCATTTCAGGACGTCGAAGCAATGTAATTGCTGGAATACTATTATTGTCTAATTTTGTCGATCCAATTTCCTCAAGCATCGCCTGAACCTGATCATCCGGACGTATCCATACACTCTCCAACCGTTCAAGCTCTTTCTCCACCATATCCTTCTTATGAAGAAATCGATCAAATCTATCTTGTTTAATTAAGCCGATCTCATATCCAATCGGAGTCAAACGCAAATCCGCATTATCATGGCGAAGCAACAGACGATATTCAGCACGCGAAGTGAGTAATCGATAAGGCTCATTCGTGCCCTTCGTAACGAGGTCATCAATCAGAACGCCAATATAGGCTTGCGAACGATCAAGAATGATCGGTTCCTTGTCCTGCGCCCTGCGTGCAGCATTAATTCCAGCCATCACACCTTGACCTGCGGCTTCCTCATAACCCGAAGTTCCATTAATTTGACCTGCCGTAAAAAGATTAGCAAGCCGCTTCGTCTCTAAAGACGGCCACAGCTGAGTAGGCACAATCACATCATATTCAATCGCATAACCCGTGCGCATCATACGAACTTCCTCTAACCCAGGAATCGATTGAAGTATCCGTATTTGGACTTCCTCAGGCATACTTGTAGATAACCCTTGCACATAATACTCAGAGGTGTTGCGACCTTCTGGCTCTAAGAAAATCTGGTGCTTCGGTTTATCGGCGAACCGCACAATCTTATCCTCAATAGAAGGACAATAACGTGGTCCTGTACCCTCAATCACACCAGTGAACATGGGTGCACGATGTAGATTGTCCGTAATAACCTGATGCGTTTCTGCTGATGTATAGGTCAGCCAACATGGCAATTGATCCTCTTGCACACCTTCCGTGGTCTCGTAGGAGAAAAATTTAGGCTGCTCGTCCCCAGGTTGGATTTCCGTCTTATTGAAATCGATCGAATCCTTATGCACACGTGGTGGTGTCCCAGTTTTGAAGCGCACTAGATCAAAACCTAGACGCTTTAAGCATTCGGATAGCTTAATCGATGGCTGTTGATTGTTCGGTCCACTCTCGTATATCATCTCACCCATGATCACTTTGCCTCGCAAATAAGTACCGGTTGTAACAACAACAGCCTTAGCCCGATATTGTGCGCCGGATTTCGTCTCAACTCCCGTACAAACACCATCGTCGACTAACAATTCCTCGACCATACCTTGAACCATTGTCAGATTAGCTTGCTTCTCAATCGTTTCCTTCATCGTATGCTGATATAAGAACTTATCCGCTTGAGCACGCAAAGCATGAACTGCTGGTCCTTTGCCTGTATTTAGCATGCGTAGTTGAATATAGGTCTTATCAATATTACGACCCATTTCACCTCCGAGAGCATCGATCTCACGTACAACATGTCCTTTGGCCGGACCGCCAATAGATGGATTACATGGCATAAAAGCAACCATATCCAGATTAATGGTAATCAACAGAGTATTACTACCCATACGTGCAGACGCCAAAGCCGCTTCACAACCAGCATGCCCTGCCCCAATTACAATGACGTCATATTTTCCAGCCAAGTAGCTCATTTTTACACCTCCTTAACGTTTATGTAAAATCAGTTATTTACCCAAACAGAATTGCGAGAAGATTTGATCCACCAGCGATTCACCTACAGCATCTCCGATAATTTCACCCAACTGCTCCCATGCATTGCGTATATCAATTTGCAGCATATCAATCGGTGTAAGCAGTCCCGCACCTTGTAATGCCTCTTCTAAAGAAAATTTCGCTTGATGAAGAAGCTGAATATGCCGGATATTACTCACATAAGTTAGATCACCAGCTTCTAATTCTCCGCCGAAGAAGACCGTAGTTATTGCTTTTTCGAGCTGTTCCAGCCCCTGTTCTTCTGTCATTGACATATATACAATACGATCATCCGCAACGTAGTTATGAATCTGATGAAGCTCTAACCGTTTGGACAAATCCATCTTATTCACTATAATAATCACTTGCTTGTCTTGGAGCTGAGCTAATAATAATCTCTCGTCCTCGTGTAGCGCTTCGTTAAAATTCAGCACCACTAATATTAAATCCGCTTCCTCCAGAGCATGCCGAGTTCTTTCAACCCCTAGCTTCTCTACAAGATCGCTTGTTTCTCTGATACCAGCAGTATCCAACAGTCTAAGAGGAATACCACCCACCGTTACATATTCTTCGATCACATCACGAGTCGTTCCAGGGATTTCAGTTACAATAGCCCGGTTCTCCTGAGCAAGTACATTTAGCAATGACGACTTACCTACATTAGGTCGACCAACAATCGCTGTTGTCAGACCTTCTCTTAATATTTTGCCTTGTTCGGCCGTCTTTAGCAAGAGATCAATTTCTTCTAGTGCTTCCTTACATTTGTTCTTTATAAAAAGATTCGTTAATTCCTCTACATCATGCTCAGGGTAATCAATATTCACTTCAATATGAGCGATTAATTCCAGTAGTCGATGGCGAAGCGATTTAATTTTCTTAGATAGAGTACCATCTACTTGCTTCAGTGCTATAGAGAAAGCACGATCTGACTTGGACCGGATGAGGTCAATAACCGCTTCCGCCTGTGACAGATCTATTCGACCATTGAGAAACGCACGCTTTGTAAACTCACCAGGCTCTGCTAGACGTACAATTCCTGAACGAAGCAATAGCTGGAGAACCTTCTTCACAGAAATCAATCCACCATGACAGCTGATTTCCACTACATCCTCCATAGTGAAAGAACGAGGTGCTCTCATGACCGTAACTAATACTTCTTCTAATCGCTCACCACTAATCGGATTCCGAATAAAGCCATAATGAACCGTGTGAGTAGGAACATCGACGAGTTTATCCTTAGCTGCGAAAATCTGACTAACCTGATCCACAGCTTCTGAACCACTTACACGAATAATGGCGAGACCCCCCTCACCTAACGGTGTGGATATCGCAGCGATCGTATCTATATTATGCATCTTTATTTCATCACTCCATACAAGAATGCTTATACTTTCTTATTTATTGAAAAAAGGCAATGACTTCACAAGAATTCCCTGAAGTCATTGCCATTCAAACTCATTTAAGTGAGATAACCACTTTACGATTAGGCTCTTCACCCTTGCTAAACGTTTTCACCTTAGGATGATTCTGCAGATAGGAATGAATAATTTTGCGTTCCTGGGGTGTCATGGGCTCAAGAATAATTTCCTTATGTCCTTTGATTACCCTAGTAGCTAAACGTTGGGCAAGCTCTTCTAAAGTCCTGCGGCGCCTTTTACGAAATTGTTCAGCATCCAGAACAATGCGAACATGATCCTTGGAATGCCGATTCGCTACGATATTAACCAAATATTGTAGCGCATCTAAAGTCTGCCCTCTTCGTCCAATAATCATGCCCATATCAGGGCCACTAATAAGGATACCCTGACCATCAACACCCATATCTTCCGTCTGAATTTCCACATTCAAACCCATACCATCCATAACATCACGTAAGAATGCTATCGCTTCATCTATCGGATCTGGCACAAGCTCAATTTCCACTCTTGCATCCTTCGAACCAATTAGACCGAACAATCCCTTGGCAGACTGTTCGAGAATTGTAATCTTAACCCGATCCTCAGTCGCCATAAGTTGTTGTAGTCCCGATTTAATTGCATCTTCTACAGTTCTGCCAGTGACGGTTATGGATTTCATTTGGAAACTAGGCCTCCCTTTTGAGATCCTCCATATATAAAATGCGTTTGAAGTATCGTGAAAATATTACCATAAACCCAATAAAGCGGCATCGCGGCTGGAAAACCCATTGACATAACAAAGATTAGGATGGGAAATACCATCATAATACTCTGCATTTGTTTCGTCATCGGAGTGTATTTAGCCATAACCTTCTGTTGAATATAGGTTGTAATGGAAGCAATAATTGGCAAGATGTAATATGGATCCTTCTGACCAAGTTGAGCCCACAAGAATGTATGCTCCCGAATATCTGGATTCCAGATAATTGCGTAATAGAGAGCAATCAAGATCGGCATCTGAACCAACAATGGAAAACAGCCTGCTAGAGGATTTACACCATTCGTTTGGAATAGCTTCATCGTTTCTTCCTGTTGCTTCTTAGCATCATCTTTGTACTTTTCCTTAAGCTTCTTCATTTCGGGCTGTAAGGCTTGCATCGCTTTTGAACTCTTATATTGCTTCAGTGTTAACGGAAGAACTAAGAAACGAATACAAATAGTCACTACAAGGATGGATAATCCATATTGTCCCCAAAGAAAGTCTGCAATTTTATTTAATGATAAGGAAAGCGGATAAACGAGATAATGCTTAAAAATATTGCCTTTCAGTAAATCTGCTGTTTCCGTTGTCCCCATATTCGGCGAGCAACCCGCTAGGACTAAGATGGAACCCAACAACAAAACCATAAGTAGTATCTTTTTACGGGACAAAACAGGTATCCTCCTAAAAGTTTTTGATGGTCGCACGAGCGACCGATAAAACTACTTCGTAAGCATAAGCTTCGTAAATCAGATGTTTGTGGCTAACGAGAATATTGATTTGCAACCAAATTAAACTATACCATAGTTCGTCCATCATTAAAACTGTGACAACAAGCCAATCGTTAGAATTGTGATTATCCTGTGCTTAGTTATTTTTTCTTAATCATAGAAGCTCTCTTTAATGCATGCAGCAAACATTTCTCAGCTGTTTGATAATCTAGATCTACGGCCGGTTTTCGCACAATCACAATCAGATCATTGTGCGGCACAATTTCATCTGCATGGTGCCGAATGATTTCTTTGATCACTCGTCGAAGCCGATTCCGAACGACTGCACCGCCTAGCTTCTTACTGGCAGATACGCCCATTCGAAACTGCTCAACTTGTATATTAGGTTTATAATAGATCACATATTGCATATTCGCAGCGGATTTCCCGTAACGATACACTTTATTGAAATCTTCTTTTTTCACTAATCGATATTGCTGTTGCACTGCTAAATCTCCATCCGCTTTGAGGAATTTAAAAAAAGGTCACAACTGTGACCCTTCGATAACGATTAAATAGTTTTAAGCACTTAGTACTTTTCTTCCTTTAAGACGACGGGCAGCAATTACCTTTTGTCCGTTCTTCGTGCTCATTCTTACGCGAAAGCCGTGATTTTTTTTACGCTTCCTTACATTCGGTCTAAATGTTGGTCTCATCTATTCTGCACCTCCTTGAAATCCATCAAATAATACACAAAATTCCCTTTTACATTAAAGCATGTTAACAAGCAAAAGTCAACAAACACGCAGAAATGGTCGTGCATGTTATGCATCTGGGGATGAAGTTGTGGATGGATAATTACAGATAATATCGCTTGCTGTCGAATCATGAACATAATATCCACAATATCTAGTGTTGTTGACAACAAATACTCACAAGCTATTGAATTTGTGGATAATTAACGGTTTTTCATTGATATAAGCCCCCTGATTTGTTATCATAAAGTTGTTTTCACTGTGTGTAAGTGGCTCGATTATGTTTTTTATCCACAAGCTGTGTATAACATTGTTAACAATAACCACGTTTTCTAATATTAATATACCTGTATTTAGTTAGTATTGTGGATAATTTTTATCGACACTATTCTTTCTAATTACTTAATTGTTATGACATGCAAATAGCTAAAGCCACAAGATACGATGAATTTGAAGGAGTGAAAGCATCTGTGGAGAGCCATGTCCATGATTTCTGGCAGCAGGTCTTAACTGTAGTCCAGAAAAAAATAAGCAGACCTAGCTTTGATACTTGGTTAAAATCAACAAAAGCTGTATCCTTTAACGATCAATATGTCGTCATCTGTGCTCCCAACAATTTTGCTAGAGAATGGTTGCAGAATCGTTATACAAAGCTCATTGGCAGTACAATTTATGAACAGTTTGGTAAACAGGTAGAAGTTAGCTTTATTCTAGAGGAAGCAGCGCCTGCTAATCACAAAACTAGTATTACCTCTACGATTCAAATTTCTAATCCCGCAGATACGCATGAAGCACACGAAGAAACATATTCTCACATGTTAAATCCCAAGTATACATTTGATACGTTCGTTATTGGTGCCGGTAATCGATTCGCCCATGCAGCATCTCTAGCAGTAGCGGAAGCCCCAGCTAAAGCCTACAACCCTCTTTTTGTGTATGGTGGAGTAGGTTTAGGTAAAACTCATCTCATGCACGCTATTGGCCATTATATTATCGAGCATAATCCGAATACGAAAGTGCTCTACATATCATCAGAGAAATTCACGAATGAATTCATTAATGCTATTCGAGATAATCGTGGTGAGAGCTTCCGTAACAAATATCGTAGTATTGATGTCCTATTAATTGATGATATTCAATTCTTGGCAGGTAAAGAACAGACCCAAGAGGAATTTTTTCATACCTTTAATGCCCTAC
>JBBDTA010000158.1:11672-15199 GCA_040904605.1 Paenibacillaceae bacterium | reverse complement strand
CAAACCTCTGAATTTAACTTAAAGCACGGTCAACTAGATCAGGTTGTTCATCGCAAGGACATGAAGGCTACATTGACCAAGTTATTAGATCTACACACAGGGCTGAATAGGAGTGATGTCTAATGGCAGGAGAATTGCCTTTTGAGCTGCCGCTTCTTGAGCTGCGTGGGAAGATTGAAGAGCTTCGTAAATTTGGTTCGGAGAAGAGCATCGATTTCAGCGATGAGATATCTCGCTTAGAAGAGCGATATGCGATCTTGGAGGTTGAGCTATATTCAGATCTAACAGCTGCTCAGAAGATGCAGATTGCAAGACACCCAGGACGGCCAACTTCTCTAGATTATATATTAAACATTTTCACTGATTTTTGTGAGCTTCATGGTGATCGCTTATTCGGAGACGACCTAGCAATCGTAGGTGGGATTGCCAAGCTCAATGGATTACCCGTCACTGTTATTGGCCATCAGAAGGGTAAGGATACGAAGGATAACATTGCTCGGAATTTCGGGATGGCTCATCCAGAGGGCTTCCGTAAAGCATTACGCTTGATGAAGCAAGCGAATAAATTCAAGCGCCCGATTATTACCTTTATTGATACGCCAGGTGCTTATCCCGGTAATGCAGCTGAGGAGCGAGGCCAGTCCGAAGCGATTGCCCGAAATTTGTCGGAGATGGCAGGATTTCAGGTTCCGATTATTTGTGTGATTACTGGTGAGGGTGGTAGTGGAGGTGCTCTAGCGCTTGGTGTCGGTAATCGTGTGCTCATGCTGGAGAACTCGATCTATTCTGTGATCTCACCTAATGGAGCGGCTTCTATTCTTTGGAAGGATGCTTCCAAGGCGGATCAAGCTGCCGAGGCGATGAAGATTACTGCACAGAATATGCTAGAGATGGGGATTGTAGAGGAAGTTATACCTGAGCCTAAGGGAGGAGCCCACAAGGACCTCGTGCTACAGGCAGCTGCTGTGAAGCAAGCCCTTTGCAGACATATGAGGCAGCTATCAAGCATGGACCAGGCTGAATTAAGTGAAGATAGATACCAGAAATTTCGTGCTATTGGGGAATTCATGTTTCTGGAGATGAGTACGGGGCAAGAAGCACAAGACTAAGTCCTAAGTGACTTTATTCATATCGTTGTAATAAAGATGCTTTTTGTATAAAATTGTGAACTTTGACCATAGCATATGCTTTCGAAGCAAATCAATATTCTCGTTAGTCACAAATATGTGATTTACAAATAGGAGGAACTATTCATGCGCAAAACGAAAATAGTATGTACAATTGGGCCATCTAGTGAAGCCCCAGAAATGCTGAAGAAGTTAATTGCAGCGGGTATGAACGTTGCTCGTTTAAACTTCTCACATGGTGATTTTGAAGAGCATGGCTCGAGAATTAACAATATCCGAGCTGCTGCCGAGGAGCTGGGTGCGAATATTGCAATCCTATTGGATACCAAAGGACCAGAAATTCGCACAGGCAAGCTGAAGGAAGAGCCAATTGATCTTGTTCAGGACGAGCATATTATTCTCACAACTGAAGAGATATTAGGAGATGCGAAGCGTATCTCTATCACATATGCTGATCTGCCTAAGGATGTACATATTGGGTCAACTATTCTGATAGATGACGGTTTAATCGGCTTGAAAGTGGTCTCAGTAGAGGGTGCTGAGATTAAGTGTCTGATTGTGAACGGTGGTACACTTAAGAGCAAGAAGGGTGTAAATGTACCCGGAGTGAGTATTTCTCTGCCTGGTATTACAGAGAAGGACAGAGCTGATATTATATTCGGTATTCAACAAGGTGTAGATTTTATTGCTGCTTCGTTCGTTCGCAAAGCTGTTGATGTATTGGAAATTAGAGCACTTCTTGAGGAATATGATGCTAAGCACATTCAGATTATATCCAAGATCGAGAATCAAGAAGGCGTTAATAATCTAGAAGAAATTCTTCAAGTATCGGATGGTTTGATGGTTGCTCGTGGTGATCTCGGAGTCGAAATCCCGGCTGAAGAGGTACCTCTCGTACAGAAGAGCATGATAACGAAATCTAATTTCGCTGGCAAACCAGTTATAACCGCAACCCAAATGCTCGATTCGATGCAACGCAATCCTCGTCCAACTAGAGCGGAAGCAAGTGACGTCGCCAATGCAATCTTCGATGGCACAGATGCAATCATGTTATCCGGTGAAACCGCTGCGGGTAAATATCCGGTGGAGTCGGTACAAACGATGTCACGGATTGCTGAGAGAGCAGAATCCGCACTAGAATATCGTGAAATTCTGGTTAAACAGAGTCTTGCTCAGCAGACAACCGTTACTGAAGCGATTAGCCAATCGGTTGCGAATTCTGCACTTGATCTCGATGCGAAGGCGATTATTACTGCTACTGAGAGTGGTTACACTGCTAGAATGGTATCGAAGTATCGTCCGAAAGCTCCAATTATTGCAGTAACGCCGAACCTACAGGTCATGCGCCGCCTTGCATTAATATGGGGTGTGCTTACCGTCCAAGGTGAGGTTGCTAAAAGCACGGATGAGATGTTCGAGATGGCAGTAGAGTCTTGTGTGAATACAGGTCATATTCATCTAGGTGATCTGGTTATTATTACAGCTGGTGTACCTGTTGGTAGATCAGGAACAACAAACTTGATCAAGGTTCATCATGTTGGAGAGTTAATTGCCAAAGGGCAGGGCATTGGCAGTCAGAGGGCAACGGGTCGTGTACTTGTGGCCACTTCACCTAAGGAAGCAAATGAGAACGCGACTAGCGATAGTATCCTAGTTGTTCACTCGACAGACAAAGAATATATGCCTGCTATGAAACGTGCAGCTGGGGTTATCACGCAGTCTGGCGGCATAACATCTCATGCAGCGATTGTAGGCCTTGAGCTCGGAATCCCGGTCATTGTCGGTGTTGAGAATGCATTGGATCTTCTCGCCAGCGTGAAGGAAGTTTCCATGTATGCAGAGGTTGGCGTTATATATTCAGGTCGTGTGAAGTATCTCTAGACCAGATGATTGCAATATGTAGAGAGGCCATTCTTAATGGTCTTTTTCTTTTAAAAATCTATTGAATGGAGTGGGAATGGTCATATGTTGGAGGGAAGACGATTCATCCACCAGCATCGTGTGCGGTATCAGGAAACTGATCAGATGGGCGTTGTTTATCACGCCAATTATCTGAATTGGTTAGAGATTACACGTACAGAATGGATCCGTGAGCTGGGTATACCTTATTCACAGCTGGAAGAGATGGGCTTGTTATTACCTGTAACAGAGGTTCAACTGAAGTACCTTCAGCCAGCACGTTACGATGATATCATCGAGGTTCATTTGCGATTGACAGATCATAGTTACCTTCGAGTGGATTTTGAATATGAGGTTCATCGTGCAAGCGATGGACTATTATTAATAACTGGAGTGACTCGGCACGTATGGGTAAATCAAGATTGGAAGCCTGTTAGGCTAGATCGAACGATGCCCGAACTACATCAACTGATTACAAACTATCTGAAGCACTAACTTAGC
>JBBDTA010000158.1:0-11572 GCA_040904605.1 Paenibacillaceae bacterium | reverse complement strand
TAGCATATGCTTACGAAGTAGTTTTATCGACTGCTCGCGCAGTCATCAAAAACTTAGCATATGCTTACGAAGTAGTTTTATCGACTGCTCGCGCAGTCATCAAAAACTTAGCATATGCTTACGAAGTAGTTTTATCGACTGCTCGCGCAGTCATCAAAAACTTTTAGGGGGATCCATTCATGTACCGTATCATTATACTGATTATGATTGTAGTACCCGCTATTGAGATATGGGGTTTGATCACGGTGGGCAGGACGATTGGTGCATGGCAGACATTCGGGGTTCTTCTGTTGACAGGATTTATCGGGGCTTATTTAGCTCGTAGAGAAGGCAGACGGGTATGGGCGTTAGCTAAATTGCAAATGAGTCAAGGGCAGGTACCGACCCAGTCTATTCTGGATGGGATCTGTATATTAGTTGGCGGATTACTACTGCTGACACCTGGTTTCTTCACGGACTTGATCGGTATATTGTTGGTTATTCCCCCTACACGCGTGATATTCAGAATCTGGTTAGTCCTATTGATCCAGAAGAAGTTTCTAAAAGGCTCCACACGTATCTTCACACGTCATTAAGGATTGTTTAACTTTTCAAAATAATGCCCATGAACGATATATCGCCTAATATCGCGGAATACATCTGCACGATGGAAGGCGAATCCGAGCACCAAGCCAATAGGTCCGATGATTAGACCGAGTACACCGAATAGCTTCAATCCAACAAAGACGCCAATCAATGTGACAAGGGGATTTAATCCAATGCTGCTCGATAGCACCTTGGGCTCTGCGAGCTGTCTAGCGATCAGGATAACTCCATAAAGCACACTCAGGCCGATTGCGAACGCGTAATTTCCCTTAATCAGTACGACAATAATCCATGGGACGAAGACAGCACCTGTGCCTAAGTAAGGCATTAAATCTACAAGTCCGATGAGTAAGCCGATTGATACCGCATAATCTACACGAAGCAAGAATAGACCAATGATGACGAAACAGGCTGTGATCGATATCAGGATAAATTGGGCTCTTAGAAACCCGAACAACGCTTTCCGTAGATCGATCCAAATCGCTCCGATTGAATCCTTCACCTGATTGGACATTAGATTACCACTCCAGCGTCTAATCTTATACCAATCCTTGCTGATGAAGAAAGCTGCAATGAAAGCAATAATTAAGCCAACAGCTACATTAGGTAATGCGGTTATAAAAGCGACCATATATTCAGCTAATTGTTGGAGAATACTCGTAACTGCCTCAGCAAGCTTGCCACCTATGGAATTGATCCCCATATCGACCGTTTCTTGATCACCGAATTGTTTGTAGAAGTCACTAATCTGATCGACCCAGCTTTGCATTATATCAGAGCTAATAAATAAGGAGATGTCAGTCAGCCACTGATCATAATTATGGTTAATAAATTGGGCTAACCGTTGAATTTCGTTCACAATCCGGAATATAACGAGTGTGATTAACCCTGATAATGTACTTAAGAAGATAAGAATCCCTAAGGATACAGCTAACCAACGATGCATGTGACCCTTCCGCTCGAGCAAATTTACGAGTGGATTTAATAAATAAGCAATCAACCAGCCAAGCAGAAAGGGGTAAATCAGAGGAATGACGAAATATATGGCTATCACGGATAGAATAATGATTATTGATACCCATAGTCCTCTTAAGAGCTTACCGACCAATGGTCTTTCCATAACCGCAGGTTTCCTCCTTGGGATGTTACGTTTATACCGTTATTGTAACATTAATTTCCTTTAGAATAAATTCCCGCGTCATGAACAAGAGTTTACATATTTGTTAGCTCGGCAAGCTCCAATATATCTTATCACAAAAAATCTTTATGGTACTGATAATGAAGTTTTATGTTGGGTTTTGTTCACTTCTCCGACAAAAACCTTTATGATTGAGTTAGGGAAGAACGATATTGGGATAAGTGTAATTTACTATAGCTGAGTTAAGAATAACTAAGAATCTATAAAAAGGAGAGATTGAATGATGTCAGTTACTAAAGGTCTTGAAGGGATTGTCGCGGCAACCTCTTCCATTAGCTCCATTATTGATGGTGTACTCACCTATCGTGGGTATGATATCGATAATTTAGCAGACCATGCATCCTATGAGGAAGTGGCATACTTGCTATGGTTTGGGAAGCTCCCGAATACCAAAGAATTAGCTAGCTTGCACCAACAACTATCAGATTATGCTGCTATTCCTGATTTTGTCCTGCAACTTCTTCGTTTGACTCCCAAGGATGCGAACACAATGTCTGTACTCCGCACAGCGGTATCAAGCTTAGCGCTTGCTGATCCAGAAGCGAATGATATGAGCGAGCAAGCAAATGTCCGTAAGGCGATTCGTCTACAAGCTCAACTGCCAACTATTATTGCAGCCTACGGCCGAATTCGTGGAGGTAAGGATCCGATTGCACCGAAGAAGAATGTATCTATCGCTCATAATTTTCTATACATGTTAACTGGCAAGGAACCAGAAGTGATCGCGATTGAAGCACTAGACAAAGCATTAGTTCTGCATGCAGATCATGAATTGAATGCATCCACATTCGCCGCTCGCGTAACCGTTGCTACCTTATCAGACATTTATTCAGGAGTGACATCTGCTATTGGTGCATTAAAAGGACCTCTCCATGGCGGAGCGAATGAAGCAGTTATGGCCATGTTAGAAGAGATCGGTTCTGAGGATAATGTAGAGAGCTTCATTAAGAATCAATTGGACAACAAGAAGAAAATCATGGGCTTTGGACACCGAGTATACAAGAATGGCGACCCTCGTGCTAAACATCTGCAAAGAATGTCCAAGGAATTAGGTAAGATCACAGGCAATATGAAATGGTATAACATGTCCATTCATATCGAAGAGTTGGTTACAGGCTCTAAAGGCTTGAAGCCGAATGTTGATTTCTATTCCGCATCGGTATATACGTCCCTCGAAATTCCGAGAGATCTGTTCACACCGATATTCGCCATCAGTCGTTTATCTGGCTGGACTGCACACATTCTTGAGCAATATACAGACAACCGTCTTATCCGACCACGTGCGGAGTATGTAGGACTTACGAATCAACATTATGTAGCGATAGAACAAAGATCATAGGGAAATTAGCCAATGCTTTACAAAACTTTTAGGAGGTATACATTAACTATGGCACAATTCGAACATTTAATTGCACCAACAGCAGGCGAGAAAATCACAATTACGAACGGGAAGCTGAACGTTCCGAATAACCCGATCATTCCTTTTATTGAAGGCGATGGAACAGGACCTGATATCTGGGCCGCTTCGAAGCGTGTGCTAGATGCAGCAGTTGAGAAAGCCTATAACGGAAGCAAGAGTATTGCTTGGTATGAAGTTTATGCGGGTCAGAAGGCTTTTGATAAATTTAAAAGCTGGTTACCGAATGATACACTCGTTGCAATTCGTGAATACATGGTAGCGATTAAGGGTCCTCTAACTACACCCATTGGTGGAGGCATACGCTCATTGAACGTTGCATTGCGTCAAGAGCTTGATCTTTATGTATGTTTACGTCCAGTACGTTACTTTACAGGTGTACCATCTCCAGTTAAACGTCCTGAACAGGTGGAGATGGTTATTTTCCGTGAGAATACAGAAGATATTTATGCAGGAATCGAATATCAGGCGGAATCTGTCGACGCTAAGAAGCTAATTGCGTTCCTTCAGAATGAGCTGGGCGTGAAGAATATCCGTTTCCCAGAAACATCAGGAATTGGGATCAAACCAGTATCTAAAGATGGCTCCGAACGATTAATTCGTGCCGCGATTGAATATGCCATACTTCACGAACGCAAAAGTGTAACCTTAGTACACAAAGGCAATATCATGAAATATACAGAAGGCGCGTTCAAAAATTGGGGTTATGAGCTGGCCGAGCGAGAATTTGCTGATCAAACCTTCACTTGGAATCAATACGATCGCATTAAGGCAGAGCAAGGCTCAGACGCAGCGAATCAAGCTCAGAAGGCAGCTGAGGCAGCTGGTAAAATTATCGTCAAGGATGCAATCGCAGATATCGCATTGCAACAAGTATTAACTCGCCCAACGGATTTCGATGTCATTGCCACATTGAACCTGAACGGCGACTATCTGTCTGATGCACTAGCAGCACAAATCGGCGGCATTGGTATTGCACCAGGAGCCAACATCAACTACCTAACTGGACATGCTATCTTCGAAGCTACTCATGGAACTGCACCGAAGTATGCCGGTCTTGATGTCGTAAACCCTGGATCCGTTATTCTATCCGGCGTTATGATGCTTGAGCACATGGGCTGGCAGGAAGCTGCTGACCTGATCTACAAAGGTATGGAAGCATCCATTAAGAGTAAGACTGTAACTTATGACTTTGCTCGTCTGATGGAAGGCGCTACAGAATTGAAGTGCTCTGCATTCGCTAACGAGATTATTAAGCATATGTAAATTTCATAAATCAACTATTTGAAAAAAAAGGAGTCCTACCCATGAGTATCAGAAGAAAGAAAATCACAGTTGTCGGTGGAGGTTTTACAGGGGCTACGACAGCGCTCATGTTAGCACAGAAAGAGCTTGGCGATGTAGTGCTACTTGATATTCCACAAATGGAGAATCCAACCAAGGGTAAAGCATTGGACATGCTAGAAGCAAGTCCGGTACAAGGCTTTGATAGCCAAATTACAGGAACAGCTAACTATGAAGATGCAGCTGATTCGGATATCGTAATCATTACAGCGGGTATCGCTCGTAAACCAGGTATGAGTCGTGATGACTTAGTCAATACGAATGCAGGAATTGTCAAAGCTGTTTGTGAGAATGTCAAGAAATATTGCCCGAATTCTTATGTTATCATTCTAAGCAACCCCGTTGATGCGATGACTTATGTGGCATATAACACATTAGGCTTCCCTAAGAACCGTGTCATCGGTCAATCGGGTGTATTGGATACAGCTAGATATAATACCTTCATTGCACAAGAGCTTAACGTATCTGTAGAGGATGTTCGTGGTGTAGTTATGGGTGGTCATGGTGATGATATGGTGCCTCTAGTTCGCTACTCAAGCGTCGGCGGAATTCCGATTGAGACCTTGATCTCACAAGAACGTATCGAGGCGATTGTTCAACGTACTCGCACGGGTGGCGGAGAAATCGTTAACCTACTCGGTAATGGTAGTGCTTATTATGCACCTGCAGCGTCACTTGTGCAGATGAGTGAAGCGATTCTGAAGGATAAGAAACGTATCCTGCCAACGATAGCATTGCTACAAGGTGAATATGGCTACAATGACCTGTTCATGGGCGTATTGACTACGATCGGTGGCGACGGCATCGAGAAGATTTTCGAGCTTGAGCTAACGGGTACTGAGAAAGCTGCACTTGATAAATCGGCTGATTCTGTACGTAATGTGATCAAGATCGTTACAGGATAAGTAGAAGCCTCACCTCATCTAATGTAATAACTTTTCCGAGAACTCAAGTTGAGCTATGCTTGGGTTTTTTTATATGAGCTCGCTTGCTGACAGGCTTCCGCTGTTAGCATAACAACTTTTTTCTTCAAATCACAATTATATTTGTCTTACCTAATCGACTTTATGTATACTATTGGAAAGACGTCAATTATTGGAGGCTGGCTAACACATGTACAACCTATTTATTTTCTTACACGTTCTTGGAGCAATAGGATTAGGATATTATTTGATATTACCATTACTATTGAGGAATATTACCAAATTATCTGGGCAAGCTTTAGAGAGCTATCTTGCAGGACTTTTTGGGACAAGTCGAATTGCTCAGTATTTGCTGGTCATACAGCTTCTAACAGGTGGTTACTTGATGTCCAAGAATGATTATACCGTTGCTTGGATGATCTCATCGATTGGCTTTTTCCTAGTTGCAGCTGCTATCTCAGGTATTATGAATAAAAGCATGAAAACCACAATCAGAGAAATTCAAGCTGGCGGTAGTGGTGTAGCACAATTAAGCTCGATCCGATTATTCAGTATCATAGTAAGTTTATCTATGCTGATTATTATCTATTTTATGAAGTACCCGATGTATGGCTAGTTCCTAGTGTTCGTGCAACAATTGTGAGTGTGAATTCGTCTTAGTGGCTGAGGTGATCAATATGAGAGCATTAAGTAGCTTACTTCTTGTCTTCGTTATGGCAATCGCGTTAGTTGCATGTGGAGGAGCCAATTCCGACAATGAGTATGTGAATACACCTGACAACTCTACTGACGAATCGCCTGTAGAGGAACCACCAGTTGAAGAGCCTGCAAAACCAGATGTGAATGGCAAGCTTGCTGCTACGATGGAAATCGAGCTTGAGGTTGAAGGGAATGTAGAAACAAGAACAGGTACCCTTGCTGTTAGCGATAATGGATATTACCTATATACACTCCCACAGTTTAAATTCACCCCAGAAGAGCCGAATGCGGATCAGGTTTATATGGACAAGTTCGAAGATTTCTATATGCGAATTCTTACGCTTGGGGCCGAACCAGATTTATCAGAAATTCGAGCGAATGCAGAAGAAGAACTAGCAATGCTTGGTGACGTTGTTGAGATGAATGGGGAACAGATTTGGGAGCCGGCTTTACGCGATTCGATTTTCTACCTTCATTCTTCTGATTCATCGTTAAGCAAATATATTATTCTTCGTGAGATTGATGGTAAGTACTTCAAGATTATCGTCAATATGCCCAGTGGCGAAGCTCAGGAAGGTGCAGGACCTAGCTTTCCGGCCATGATCAAGACGATTCAGCTTACTAGACCATAAGCTTGAATTGACAATAAAGCAGGAATTAACCATAATAAAGTAACAGTAGTTGGGAAGCGCCTCACAAAGTTAAACACATAGCGTGTTGCTTTGTAGAGGTGTTATTTATTATTGAGAGGAGTGTTAGTTTTAGATGGATAAGAAGAGTAAAGCTTTGAACCAAATTAAGGAGCAAACAGTAACCTATGAGGTTTATGCAGCGATGCCGGATGATGGGCAGCGTTACGAGATTGTCGACGGGAGTATGGAGATGATGTCACCTAGTCCAACAGCGACACATCAAGCTGTAAATAGAGAATTAGAATATAAATTAATGCAAAGCTGCAAAGCTGATTATTTGATCTATGATGCGCCTCTGGATGTGATTTTAAGCGAGACGGATGTACTTCAACCTGATATTATGATGATTCACCGTAGTCGGCAGCATATCGTGACAAACCGGGGAATCGAAGGACCTCCGGATCTCGTTGTGGAAATTCTCTCCCTCAGTTCCCGCAAGAGAGATAAGGTGATTAAGATGAGGACGTATGCTAAATTTGGCGTTCAGGAGTACTGGATTGTCGATGCGGATACGCGAACGCTGGAGCAATTTCAGCATGTTGAAGGCGAGCGTTATGAGTTAATCAATCTATTCGAAGGTAACGAACTAGTAACCTCTGATAAATTGCCATGTGTTTCTTATGCCATCAGCGACATCTTTAGGGAAATTAGAGAAGTATAATTCTCCTAAACTCTAATGTGCGGAATATGCTACACTTGATTTCGAATCACCCTCATATCGCAGAAGATGATCTATAATTTCCACTCTCCATGTTCTATACTAAGAGAAAAAGCGAAGTAGGTTTTGTTATGAAAAATGGGAAATTCACCAATGCAATCATTCGCATGCAATACCTGCCACGTTGGGGTGAATACGCGCCTCGGTTTAAAGATAATGCAGCAGGCCATAGCTTTCGTTGTGCTTCGATTGCTATCTTAATAGGCATTATCGAAGAAGCAATATGTGACAGCCCCATTGATAAATTAAGTCTATTCGGAAGATCATTACTGCATAATATCAATGTAACCCATGTAGGTTCTCTTAAGTATGTGACAAAGAAACATAGTCTGGTTGTAGATCATATCAATGAATTAGAAAGACAAGCAAACCTTGAGATTGTGTCTTATTTATCCAATTCGTTGAGACCTTATTTTCATGATTATATTGTAAATGCTGAGGATGATAGCCACCTTGGGAGTTTAGTGAAAGAAATTGACGCTTTTAGCTCCATGTTGTTCTGCCACCGTGAGGATGTTACTGACTCTAATCCATTCTTTCGTGAACAATATCAGCAATTTCATGAACGACTCGAGTCGTCCAAATTAGCTTCAGTAAACTGGTTGCTCCAGCAATTCGATCAACGTGAGGGTGTTTATGAGTTTCTACATTACATTACTAACCTTGACGTGATCGAACGTTGGAGCGGCAATCATAATCTGGTTCCGGATAACGATGCAACACATTCCTTCCGAGTCTCGGCACTATCTCTGTTCAATGGATTGTTAGAGAGAGAGCGTTTTGGGAAAACCGATATCGATGTATATCGCTTGGTTGGTAAGGCAGCGCTCCATGATATGAGTGAATTTCTAGGCGGTGACCCTAATAGTTTGTTGAAGGGGAAGAGTCTCGAGATACACAATGCCTTTAAGCAATACGAACAAGAGGTTGCATTGCACATGGTTCACAAGCTCCCTGAATTTTTCCATGAAGAGCTTATTGATTTTATGGTTAACTCCAAAGATGATACCTACGAAGGGGAACTCTTAGATATCGCTGACAAGATTGACGCTCTCATCAAAAGTAACTTAGAAATGAGAAACAACCCTCATTATGCTGAAACGTATTATTCGCAGCTTACCATGATCCAGCACAAATATGAGAATCCGAGTGTAATCTTCTTCTTGGCATATATTTTGCATGATCTGACCTATTCGAATTTGATTAAATAGGCTAAAGCTTATACAATTAATATGAAACGAGCTTGTTCAATAAGATAAAGTTGTTTATGAACAAGCTCGACCTACAAATTTGAGAGGAGATATGTACAAGTGGATCAATTTCAAGAAAGTATATATAAGCTAATCGTGGAGACATCCACGAACCTGCCAGCTGATGTGAGGAAAGCCATTAAGAAGGCTCATGCAAGTGAGGACGCAGGGACACGAGCAGCATTATCTCTGACGACGATTGCCGAGAACATCGGAATGGCAGAGACGAATGTCTCGCCAATCTGTCAGGATACAGGGATGCTTACCTTCATCATTCATTGCCCGGTAGGTGCTAATCAGATCGTGATGAAGAGAATGATACGTGAGGCAGTTACGAGAGCGACTAAGGACGGCAAGCTTCGTCCGAATTCAGTGGATTCACTCACTGGAGAGAACAGTGGCGATAACCTCGGACCGGGAACACCGGTTATCCACTTCGAGCAATGGGAGCAAGCGGAAATTGACGTGCGGCTCATCCTCAAGGGCGGTGGCTGTGAGAACAAGAACATTCAATACAGTCTGCCTGCTGAGCTAGAGGGTGTGGGTAAGGCTGGACGAGACCTAGATGGTATTCGAAAATGTATGATGCACGCGGTATATCAAGCCCAGGGACAGGGCTGCAGCGCTGGCTTCATTGGAGTTGGTATCGGTGGTGACCGTACATCGGGCTACGAGCTGGCCAAGCAACAATTATTCCGTTCGACCGATGACACGAATCCGAATCCAGAGCTTCGCAAACTTGAAGAGTATGTGATGGATCATGTGAATGAGCTAGGCATTGGCACAATGGGCTTCGGTGGTCAAGTTACGTTGTTAGGCTGCAAGGTGGGGGTCATAAATCGACTGCCAGCGAGCTTCTTCGTCTCCGTTGCTTACAATTGTTGGGCTTATCGTAGGTTGGGAGTCTTGCTCGATGCACAGAACGGTGAAATTAATAGCTGGTTATATCAGGATGGCAAGGAGGAGCCTTTGCATGCTGAGGCAACAAGACCTGCTCCAACTAAAGACCGCCGTGAAGTGGTCCTGACACCGCCGATAAGTGACGAGGCTATTCGCAAGCTGCGTGTTGGTGATGTGGTTGTTATTAATGGCAGCATGCATACGGGCCGGGATGCCTTGCATAAGCACCTCATGACTCACGATGCACCTATTGATCTGAAGGGTTCAGTCATCTATCACTGTGGACCTGTAATGATGAAGGACGATCAAGGGGAATGGCATGTGAAGGCTGCAGGACCGACAACGAGTATTCGGGAAGAGCCTTACCAAGGCGATATTATTAAGAAGTTCGGTATTCGTGCAGTCATTGGAAAGGGTGGTATGGGTCCGAAAACCTTAAGCGCACTTGGTGAGCATGGTGCGGTCTATCTGAACGCAATCGGTGGAGCAGCGCAATATTATGCCGAGACGGTCAAGAAGGTCAGCGGTGTAGATTTTATGGAATTCGGCATTCCCGAAGCGATGTGGCATCTTGAGGTTGAAGGCTTCGCCGCCATTGTTACTATGGATGCTCACGGTAATAGCTTGCATGCTGATGTCGAGAAGACTTCATTGGAGAAGCTGGCGATGTTCAAAGAGCCTGTATTCATATAATTCAAAAAAAACGGATGAACATGAACGAAATATGATGATTTTTACCCCAGCATCCTTGGTGCTTGGGTTTCTTTTTTATCGATGGTTCGACTCTTGGTCTATGGCAATGGAGCAGGAACCAGTCGTCTACATAGAATATTAACTCGAATCTATACGGTTCACAAGATATAATAAGATGAATATGGTTGTGAAATAGGGTGCTATGGAGGGCTACTGATGAGTAAATTCAGAACTCGTCTTTCTATTATTTTTATACTAATGATTGGATTTTCGGTATTGTCCTCGGGTATATTCATGGTGCAAATGGTCAAAGAGACACATCTCGAAGCACTGCGGGCTAGTATGCTCAGGGAGCTAAGAATCATTCAGACGACCACGGAATGGGTCGATCTGAACGAGAAAGCACGACAACTCATGGAAATGAACGATACGCGAGTAACCTTCATTGATGCAGATGGAACGGTGCTCGGCGATTCCGAACATGACCCGAGCACGATGAACAATCACTTAAATAGAGAAGAAATTAACCAAGCATCCAAGGATGATGTGGGCTATTCCATACGATACAGCGATACGGTCAAACGTGATATGCTCTATGCAGCTATTCCTGTATACGAGGATGGAGCTACACTAATGGGATATCTGCGAATCGCCATGAGTCTAGAAGCCATTGATGCGATAACCATTCGTATGTGGCTGCTCTTGATTGCTGAGCTGTTCGCTTACTTCATCATTGCCGGCTTAATAAGCTTCCGCATCGCACATGGCCTAACGAAGCCGCTGGAGAAGGCAACTGAGGTCGCTAAACAAATATCGAAAATGAATTATAAAGCGAGAGTCAAGGTGAACGGTCGTGACGAGGTGGGGCAGCTATCAGAAGCAATTAATAAGATGGCAGATAGTCTGCAGCTTCAGATGAAACGGATTCGAGACGGGGAGAGCCGTCTGAAGAATGTGCTCGATAATATGATCAGCGGAGTGATGCTCATTGATAAGCAGGGCGCCATCGTACTTCTCAATCGAACCGCTGAGGATATTCTAGGCTTCTCAGCCCAAGAGCTGATCGGTCGCCAGTATGATGAGACGCATCAGCAGAATGAGCTGATCCGATTAATTCGGGAATGTATGAATAGTAATGAGCATATTCGTGATG
>JBBDTA010000157.1:0-15459 GCA_040904605.1 Paenibacillaceae bacterium | reverse complement strand
TAAATTTGATTTGGTATTATGGCTAGCCAATATCGTCCAATTCATTGCCGGGTAGTTCGTTTTAGGGTAAGATGATGGGTAGACAATTTCCTATTAAAGAAGGTAATGAGTGAACGATGCAACGATATTTTATAGCAAGAGAGCAATTCTTGACGAACACGGTCCAAGTACAAGGTGATGATGCCTTTCATATTCAGAATGTGATGCGGGCCAAGATTGGTGATCAAGTAATCGTAGCGGATGGAGAAGGTCAGGAAGCGATTGCACAAATTGTGACCCTGAGTAAAGGCATCGTTGAAGCGACCTACCATGAATTAACGAAGTCCGCAGGAGAAGCCCGCATCGAGGTGTGGCTTGCTCAAGCGTTGCCGAAGGGCGATAAGATGGAGACGGTCATCCAGAAGGGGACAGAGATCGGAGCGAATCGATTTATTCCGTTCACCTCCGAGCGAACGATTGTACAGTATGATGCGAAGAAGGAAGCCAAACGGATTGAACGTTGGGCTCGTATTGCCAAGGAGGCTGCGGAGCAAGCTCATCGTGGAAGGATTCCATCGATTGATACCGTGTCAACCTGGCGTGAATTGTTAGCGAGGGTACCCGATGTTAGGGTGGCTTTCATCTGCTATGAGAAGGAGCATGCTCAGCAATTCCGTGAGCTTCTACAGGCTGTCATACCTAAGGATTTAGCTAGCAGTAACGTTCCTATACGGATTATGTTGATCGTGGGACCAGAGGGTGGCTTGACTGAAGGGGAAGTCCGTGAGGCAGAGCAGGCTGGCTGTCGAACGATTAGCTTAGGCAGAAGAATACTTCGGACGGAAACCGCTGCAATGGTCGGTCTGTCATGCATTTTGTATGAATCAGGAGAAATGGGAGGCTGAAGATTATGCCATCTGTCGCTTTTTATACGTTAGGATGTAAGGTGAATTATGTTGATACAGAAGGAATCTGGCAGTTATTTAAGAATGAGGGCTATGAGCAGGTTGATTTCGAATCCACAGCAGATGTGTATTTGATCAATACCTGTACGGTCACGAACACAGGTGATAAGAAGAGTCGGCAGATCATTCGTCGTGCAGTGCGCCGGAATCCTGATGCGATTATAGCTGTGACAGGCTGCTATGCCCAGACTTCACCCGCAGAAATTATGGATATTGAAGGTGTTGATCTCGTTATTGGTACGCAGGATCGTGATAAGCTGTTGGATTATGTTAGTCAGCTTCAGCGTGAACGTAAACCTATCAATGCTGTTCGTAATATTATGAAAACAAGGGAATTTGAAGAGCTGGATGTACCCGTCTTCACCGATCGTACTCGAGCTTTCTTAAAAATTCAAGAAGGCTGCAACAACTTCTGTACCTTCTGCATTATTCCTTGGTCACGTGGATTATCCCGTAGTCGTAGTGCTGACAGTGTCTTACAGCAAGCTCGTCAGCTAGTCGATGCAGGCTACCATGAGATCGTACTGACAGGTATTCATACGGGCGGCTACGGCGATGATTTGGATAACTACAAATTATCCGATTTATTATGGGATCTCGATAAGATTGAAGGATTGAAGCGAATCCGGATTAGCTCCATAGAAGCCAGTCAGATTGATGAAGATATGATTGCGGTACTGAATGGTTCGGTTAAGATGTGTCGTCATCTGCATATCCCATTGCAAGCTGGCGATGACACGATTCTTAAGAATATGCGCAGAAAATATACGACAGCCGAATTCGCTGAGAAAATTCGTCGCATCCATGAAGCGTTGCCAGGTGTTGCGATCACCACAGATGTGATTGTCGGCTTCCCCGGAGAAACGGAAGAGATGTACTTGAACGGATATCGATTCATGGAGCAATTGAAATTTGCTGAGATGCATGTATTCCCTTACTCTAAGCGAACAGGTACACCTGCAGCACGGATGGAAGATCAGGTTGAGGATGAAGAGAAGCATCGGCGTGTACATGAATTAATCGATCTCTCTGAGTGTATGCAGCTTGAATATGCGCAGCCGTTCATCGGTCAGGTGCTGGATATAATCCCGGAGCGTAATCAAAAATCGGACGAAATTGATGGCTTCATGATAGGCTATAGTGACAATTACATTCATGTAAGGTTCGAAGGCTCTGAGGATTTAGTAGGTCAATTATGTAAGGTGAAGCTTGTAGAAGCAGGCGTGAACGGATGTCGTGGACACATGGTAAGTGTTAGTCAATCGGTTATGCCCAAGAATGTACCTATTGCTGTTGGTTAGGAGGGTGAGTGTATGAGAGAAATTTCTGCTGGTGGTGTTGTGTTCCGACGATTAGATGGAGTAGTGGAAATCCAGCTTATTCAGGATCGTTACGGCAAGATTAGTCTGCCAAAAGGGAAGATGGAGCAAGGCGAAACTGTAGAGCAGACTGCGCTCCGAGAAATTGTCGAAGAAACAGGCATCGTGGGCGAGATCATTACCCTACTAGAGATTATCAAATATCGGTACACACACCCCACTCATGGTGATGTGGATAAAGAGGTTTATTATTATTTGGTCGAAGCAATAAGCGGAGAGCTGCAAGCCCAGATTGAGGAAATTCGTGGTGTCGAATGGTGTTCTCCGGAGAAAGCTTATAGACTGCAGAAAAGCCGTGGTTATGCTAACAATGGAAGTGTTGTGGAGAAAGCGTTGAAGCAACTAGGCGTATATAACGGAGGGATAGACCGTGAATAACCTAGTGAGCTTAGATTCAAGCAAGCTGGCAGCCTATATCGATCATACTTATTTGAAGCCAGATGCAACACCTGCAACAATTCAAGCCCTATGTGAGGAGGCAGCGCAATTCGGTTTTTATAGCGTGTGTGTGAATGGTCGGTGGGTTTCCTTATGCCGCGAATTATTGGATACTCTGAATATGAACAAGCCTTCTCAGGTAGGTATTAGTGCGGTTTGCGGGTTCCCTCTAGGTGCGCAGAGCTCCTCAGTGAAAGCCTTTGAAGCTGCTCGTGCTGTAGAGGATGGAGCTACTGAGATTGATATGGTGATTACGATTGGTTCTTTGCTTACGGGTGATTCTAAAGCTGTTGAGGATGATATACGAGCAGTTGTTGCTGCAGTTGAAGGTCAGGCGATTGTAAAGGTGATTATGGAGACAGGCATGCTGTCAGAGGAGCAGAAGCGACTAGGCTGTCGCATAGCTGAGCAAGCTGGTGCTCATTATGTGAAGACGAGCACCGGCTTTGGTCCAGGAGGTGCGACGGAATCAGATGTTCTGCTCATGAGACAGTCTGTATCTACTATGATTGGTGTCAAAGCATCAGGTGGTGTTCGAGACTATACTACAGCAGTCACGATGATTCGCGCCGGCGCTACTAGGATCGGTACGAGCTCCGGTGCTGCGATTGTTCTAGGATCTACGAGCAGCAGCATCTACTAATACGGTTAGCACCTAATCTTCATACATTTCAATCATGCTTGGATTCTACGGAGTGCGGGTAAGTAACAGAATGGCAAAGCTATTAACGAACTTAGCACATTAAAAATCGTTTGTACATGAGCTATTTGAATAGCAGGATCAGTAGAGAGAATACTTGACAAGGAACTCAGCTGAGCGATGAATGGATAGAAAAGTATGGTTCCTCCAACATTAAGCAGAATATGAGACCAAGCTACATAATAACCAAAACGGTTACCACCTATGCTCGCCATTAAAGGTGTCATACATGTCCCAATATTGCAGCCGAGGATAATCGCTATTCCTAGATCGACAGGAATAATATTCAGCGTAGCAAGTCCCATGGTTATAGCTATACTTGCAGCGCTGCTGTGAATGATCGCTGTCAAAGCTGCACCAGCAATAATACCCCACAGCAAGCTCTGTTGAGCGTGTTCGATAAACCAAGCGAGCAAGCCGTGTTCCTGCAGATAAGGAATAATCGACTGCATGACCTCTAATCCGAGCAGGACACAGCTAAAGCCAGCCAAGGCTAGAGCCATTCCTCGGATCGAATCGAGCGCTTTCTTGATACGAGGTTCTTGTACGGATTGTGGCAGCCAGGTTAGGAGCCAGAAGCTTGAGGCTATTAATAAGGTCGTTGTCATATTGCCGCTAAGACGTAAACCAATAAGCTCTGTGGTTAGACAGCTCCCTATATTGGTCCCCAGTATAACGCCTAGTGTTTGGGGGAACGTCAATAATCCGGCATTGACGAAGCCGATGGTAATAACAGTTACCGCACTACTGCTCTGCAGAAGAGCTGTTGTCCCCGTTCCGATCAGTAAACCCCTTAAGGGAGTGCGGGTTAATCGTTGTAGCAACCGCTGCAGCAGATGGCCTGTCCATTGATATAAAGCCCATTCTACAACCTTCATACCGAATAAGAATAGAGCGAGACCCGCGAGCAGTGGCACCATCAATTCAGTTATGAATAGGAACATTGATGGTTCAACTCCTTCGATGGCGAAATCAGCTGGGAATGATGATAAATGATAATCATCATATATATGTGTGAACTGCTATAGACATGCTAGCCAATAAGAGGAGTCTTCCGACATGTTAACCGTTGTATTAAAACGCAAGCGTCAAAACCGAGTAGAGCAAGGACATCCTTGGATCTTTCAGAGTGAGATAGAACGGACTGAAGGGGAAGGTGAACCCGGTCAACTTGTTCGTGTTGTAACCTATCAAGGTGCCTTCCTTGCTACAGGCTATTGGAATCCACAATCGCAAATTACTGTTAGGGTTACAGCTTATAATGAATTAGAAAGTATGGATGTCGATTTCTTAACATCTCGATTTCAGGAGGCAAGGCGACACCGTCGGCGTTTCTTAGGTGAAGCTGAAAGCTGTCGAGTTGTTTATGGAGAAGCTGACTTCTTGCCTGGGCTCATTGTTGATAAATTCGCTGATGTATTGGTCGTGCAGATTCTGACATTGGGAATGGAGCTTTGTCGTGAACAGATTGTTATAGCGCTTGCCGCGGTATTCCAACCGAAGTGTATTTATGAGCGTAGTGATGTATCTGTTCGTGAATTGGAGGGCTTGGAGCAAAGAACAGGTATTCTATATGGCGAGCTTCACAATCCTGTCGCTATCATAGAGAATGGCCTTTACATTGATGTGGATGTTGTACATGGACAGAAGACAGGCTACTTCTTCGATCAGCGGGACAATCGAGCAGCGCTTGAACCATTGATGCGCGGCTGGGGGGAACGGAGCGGAATTCGATTGCAGTCTGTGCTTGCAGATGGAGAAGAAGTGACTATTGTCCCTGTGAATAGTAACGGTAAGATCGTTACCTATCCTTATTGGGATGGAGCGACTGTATTAGAATGCTTTGCTCATACTGGGAGCTTTACCCTGCATGCTTGTCAATATGGGGCCAAACAGGTCACCTGTCTAGATGTGTCAGAGCTCGCAATTGAGAATGCGAAGCGCAATGTAGAACGGAACGGCTTCTCTGAACGGGTAGAGTATGTCGTCGATGATGCTTTTGAATATTTGCGCCGACAGGTTAAGGGGTTAGAGGACAGAAAATTAAGAGCGATAGCAGGTAAAGTGGACACTTCAAAACCTCTATCCTCAGATGGCCGTAAGTGGGATGTTGTTATCCTAGATCCGCCTGCATTCGCTAAGAATAAACAATCGATCGACAATGCATGCCGAGGCTATAAGGATATTAACCTTCACGCTTTGAAGCTCGTGAATGAGGGTGGATATTTGGTCACCGCAAGCTGCTCCTATCATGTGCGCCCAGATGTTTTTCTAGAGACGATATTATCTGCTGCAGTGGATGCTGGTAAGGTGCTGCGACTGATCGAGTTTAGTGGAGCGGGTAAGGATCACCCTAGGCTGTTGGGCGTGGAGGAAGGTCATTACCTGAAGTTTGCCATCTTCGAGGTGCGTAGCAGGGATATCAAATAAAGTGAATATAGTCTTCTAAATTGAGGGGTGAATAGCCTTGTCAGTTCGGTACATCCTTGGAAGAGCGGGAAGTGGTAAGAGCACGGCTTGTTTGTCAGAATTGCGGGACAAGCTGTTGTTAGATCGTGATAGTGATTCACCATTGGTTTTACTCGTTCCAGAGCAAGCTACTTTCAAAGCAGAGCATACATTGGTCACTTCACCAGGGATCAACGGCTTCATGCGCGCACAGGTGCTTAGCTTTCGTCGCCTTGCGTTCCGTGTCATGCAGGAGACCGGAGGCTCAGCCCGCGTTCATATCGCCGACAACGGCCGCAAAATGCTCCTTCACAAAATTGTTCACAAGGTGAAGGGCCAGCTTAAGCTATATCACAGTACGGCCGATCAACCGGGATTTATCGATCGATTGTCCGATATGTTAATCGAATTTCGAAGATATCGCATCGACTCGCCATCACTCGAAGGCGAGATTATTCATCTTGAACAGCTTGATAAAGAACAAGAGAACGAAGTGCTTATGGATAAGCTGCACGACCTTCATATCCTCTATGCTCACTATGAGCTTGCGATAGCGGGATTATATGTAGATACCGAGGATGATCTGGCAGTTCTAGCGGCGAAGCTGGGTGAATCCACATATGCGCGTGATACCGAGGTGTGGATCGATGGGTTCAATGGATTTACCCCTCAGGAATATATGGTGCTCGGTAGTCTAATCAAGCATTGTCGACGTGTGAATATAACATTGTGCGTAGATCGTTATTATGCTCTGAACGAGGCGCCGGATGAGCTAGATTTATTCCACGCTACAGCCACAACACTTACAAAGTTACGGCAGCTTACGAAGGAATTCAATATTCTCGAGGAGAAGCCATTGCTGCTGATGGAGCATCCAACAGCACGTCATGCAGGCCGCTCTATGCTTGCTTATCTAGAGAGAAATCTCTACAGTCGTGTGATGGACGGCGCGAATACAGCTTATCTTCATGAGGAAATCTCCCTCAACTCAGCTGTACATCGAAGAGCAGAAGCGGAAGCTGCTGCCAGACGGATGATTGCTCTAGTAAGAGATCAAGGCTACCGCTGGAGGGACATGGCTATATTCGTTCGTCAGATAGCTGACTATCGTGATGTTCTCGCGACAACGCTAACTGACTATGGCATTCCACATTTTTTTGACCAGAAAAAGACAGTGACCCATCACCCCCTCCTCGAGCTGATTCGTTCTGCAATGGAGGTTGTTAAGGGTGGTTGGCGTTATGATAGTATATTCCGTTGTGTGAAGACTGATATGTTAATTCCACCGCTTGAACAACCAGTTGGTTCAGAGGATTCCTCCCGAGAGCTCATGCGCCAAGCTTTGGATCGTCTCGAGAACTATGCGCTCGCCTATGGCATTCAAGGCAAACGTTGGACGGATGGTAAGCCATGGACGCATGTTCCACACTATTCGCTAGAGGATGCACCACAAGAGCGGACTGATAAGGAGATCGTTTATTTGCAGCAGGTGAATGATGCTCGTGAGCTTGTCATCGCACCCCTGATGAAATTCGATCAAGCGATTCATAGCTCTCAGACGGTTAAAGAAATGGCTGCAGCGATATTCGGTTTATTGGAGCATACGCGGTCATCAGAGTTATTATCAAGCTGGTCATCTAGCTCTCTGCTGGCTGGACGTATTGAAGTCGCCAAGGAACACACAGGGATATGGGCCAATGTAATTGATGTATTGGATCAGATGGTAGAGATGATGGGAGACGAGATCATTCCCTTCTCTTTATTCTCTGAGCTGCTAGATACTGGCCTAGCGAACATTAAGCTCGGGCTCGTTCCACCGACATTGGATCAAGTGCTAATCGGAACTATGGACCGCACTCGACCAGGGACTGTTAAGCATGCATTCGTCCTTGGGGCTAATGATGGCATACTACCGTCCGCTATGAAGGAAGATGGTATTCTCAGTGAGAAGGAACGGGAGAAGCTATCTTGGGAGGGACTTGAGCTCGCTCCAGGAAGCCGTCGCCGATTATTAGATGAACAATTCATGATCTATTCAGCCTTGGCCATGCCATCTCATTCCTTGTGGCTTAGCTACCCACTCTCTGATGATGACGGCAAAGCCTTATTGCCATCAGAAGTCATTCGTAAGGTTCGTCGAATGTTCCCGCAGCTGTCTATGACCTTCCATCCAGGAGAGCTGCCTGCTGGAACAGATGACAACGCTGCGCTAGAGCATGTCGTTTCGCCTGATATGGTGTTGTCCTCGTTAACGGTTCAGCTTCGTCAAGCCAAGAGGGGGCTTCCGATCGCTGGCATCTGGTGGGATGTCTATAATTGGTATGTGAGTCAAGAGAGTTGGCGTGAGCAATTACGAATTAGAGCTTCCTCGTTGTTCTATACGAATCATCAACAGAAGCTGAAGCTCGGAACGAGTAAATTACTCTATGGGTCACCTCTTCGTGCCAGTGTATCTCGTATGGAGAAATTCGTTTCTTGCAGCTTTGCCCATTTTGCCTCCTATGGATTGCGTCTCAGAGAAAGAAAGATGTATCGACTAGAAGCACCGGACATCGGGCAATTATTCCATGCTGCACTTAGTATGATTGGACTTCGATTACAGCAGGAGGGTATTACCTGGAACTCGTTAACAGCATTACAATGTGCAGAGCGAGCATCTGCTGCAGTAGATTTACTATCACCTCGTCTGCGGAGTGAAATTCTAACAAGCTCAAATCGCTATCGATATCTAGCAAGAAAGCTGAAGGAGGTCGTAAGCCGTGCTGCGTCTGTACTCGCGGATCATGGGCGGATGGGCTCCTTCCAGCCTGTTGGTCTAGAGCTAGGCTTTGGTCCCAATGAGCAAATTCCGCCTCTTCGCTTCTCCTTGAACGATGGTACCGAGATGGAGATTGTTGGCCGGATCGACCGAGTTGATGTTGCTTCCGGTACGAGTGAGACCTTGCTGCGTGTCATTGATTATAAATCCAGCAGCAAACGCCTGAATATGGCAGAGGTGTATTATGGATTGTCTCTACAGATGCTTACGTATCTAGATGTGGCTGTAACACATTCGAAGATTTGGTTAGGGCGACAAGCGCAAGCGGGCGGACTACTTTATTTTCACGTACACCAACCGATCATTCAGTCCGACAACCAACTAACCGTTGAAGCTGCGAACGAAGAGCTGTTCAAACGTTTCAAGATGAAAGGACTCGTCCTAGCTGAGGAAGAAACGGTTAGATTGATGGACAGTAGCCTGAGTACGGGTCACTCGAAGCTAATTCCTGTCGCGATCAAGGCCGATGGCTCGTTCTATAAGAGCGCCTCTGTGATGAGTCGGCAGCAATGGGGTATACTTCGCCAGCATGGTCGCGACATGATTGGACAGATTGGCAATCGGATTGTTGAGGGGCAGGTCGATATTAATCCGTATCGGATGGGTCAGCAGTCAGCTTGTACCTTCTGCGAATTTAAACCGGTATGTCAGATTGATACCTTGGTTGAAGGGAATTCGACTAAACCGCTGGCTCCCTATCCTCAAGATGTGGTGTGGCAGATGATGCGCGAGAAAGGGGGCGTTGATGTATGAATTCAATCCCATCCCAGCCAGCAGATAGCCGTTGGACGACCGAACAATGGCAGGCCATTCATGCAGGTGGAGACCATGTGCTTGTAGCGGCAGCGGCAGGATCGGGCAAGACGGCTGTGCTCGTTCAACGTATTATCCATATTATTACCTCTCAGCACCATCCGATTGATGTGGATCGTTTACTCGTCGCGACCTTCACGAAAGCGGCAGCAGATGAGATGCGTCATCGTATTCGTGATGCACTTGAGCGAGAGTTGATCGAACACCCTGATTCTATACATCTGCGCAAGCAGCTTGCACTCATTCACCAGAGCTCCATAACAACCTTACACTCGTTCTGCTTGTCAGTCGTTCAGCGTTATTATCACCTCGTGCCGCTTGACCCCGGCTTTCGAATTGCCAATGAGATCGAGGCTGAGCTGCTCCGTCAGGATGTGATGGAGGATCTCTTCGAGCAATTCTATAGTGAGAGTGATCCTGACAATCCATTCTGGGGTTTATTAGACCGCTTCGGCGGTGAGCGTAGTGATGCAGCTTTATATTCACTTATTCAACGCATGTACGATTTCTCACGAAGTCATCCATTTCCCGAGGAGTGGTTGAAGCACCATGCACAATTGTTTAGGGATTTTGACGGGGAAGGTGATCTCTGGACGAGCGGTATACTAGCAGATGTTCAATTAGAGCTAGAGGGTATCGTGGGTGTACTAGAAGAAGCGCTTTCCATTGCTCGTCTTCCCGGTGGCCCTACTCCTTACATCGATAGCATTCATGAGGAATGGTCGAGCCTGAGCCTATTGTGTGACACCAGTGAAGGTAATAGTTGGCAGAACATGTTCGAAATGCTGCAAACTATTAGCTTTGGCAAGCTGAAACCATGCAAGAGCAGCGAAGTGGACAAAGACCTGCAAGAGCAGGTTAAATCCTTACGTGATCAAGCCAAGAAACAATTACAGGATATCAAGGATCAGCTATTCACTCGGACCTTGGATGAATACAAGGCTGAGCTAATGGAGTCAGCTCCACTCATGGATATGCTTGTTGAGCTTATTCTGACCTTCAGTGCTAGATATACTGCTGCCAAAGCAGATAAGCGTTTAGTCGATTTCTCGGATTTAGAACATTTCTGTCTAAAAATTTTATGTGATGGACGCTCTGAGGATGGACAGCTAGTACCTGCGCCACCTGCTTTAGAATATCGCGACCACTTTGTTGAAGTGTTACTTGATGAATACCAGGATACGAATCAGGTTCAGGAGGCGATATTGCTACTCATATCTCGCGCTGATCCAGGTAATCGATTTATGGTCGGAGATGTCAAGCAGAGTATATATCGCTTCCGTCTGGCTGATCCAGGTATCTTCATGAGCAAATATAAGACTTATCGAGCAGAAGCAACGGGTATCGCTATTGATTTAGCACGGAATTTTCGCAGTCGTAATGGAATTGTGGATGGTGTCAACTTTGTATTCAGACAGATTATGCAGGAGCGTGTAGCCGAGATTGACTATGACCGACAGGCTGAGCTTGTATATGGAGCGAATTATCCGGATTCGAATAATGGTGCAGAGGCTTCGGCGATCGACGTGTACTTGCTCCGTCGCACGGATGAAGCTGCCGAGGAAGATCCTGAGCAATCCATTCTGCAAGACGAGGTAGATAATCCTAAAGAGGAAGCCTTTGAGCTGGAGACGGCGGAGCTGGAAGCTCGCTTCATCTCCTTGAAGATCAAGGAGCTACTCGGTTCTGAAGGTAAGCCCTTCTATATGACGGATAAAGATACAGGTAATCCACGAGCAGTTACTTATCGAGATATTGTGATCCTACTTCGTGCAACTCGTCAGTGGGCTCCTATACTGGTTGAACAATTAAGATTAGCAGGTATTCCTGCTTATGCCGAATTATCCGGTGGATACTTCGAAGCGACCGAGGTAGATGTGATGGTATCGTTGCTCAAGGTGATCGATAATCCCTACCAGGATATTCCGATATCAGGGGTATTACGTTCTCCATTAGTAGATTTAACGGCAGAGCAGCTCGCTTGTATTCGTTTACAGGACAAGTCTGCCCCCTTCTATGAGGCCGTTCTGCAGTTTGCCCAACTAGAGGTAACCCCAGACGCGGATTTACAGGTAAAGCTCTTAGCCTTCTTACAGCAGCTTGAGATATGGCGAACCGAATCTCGTCAGGGCGACTTGTCGGAGCTGTTGTGGCGGATTTATCGAACGACAGGCTACTACGACTATATTGGAGGGTTACCGGGTGGAACACAGCGCCAGGCTAATCTAAAGGCGTTGTACGATCGTGCTAGGCAGTTTGAATCCACCTCGTTACGTGGTTTATTCCGTTTCTTAAGATTCATTAAGCGAATGCAGGACAATGGTGGTGACTTGGGTGCAGCTAAGGTTATGGGCGAACAGGAAGATGTTGTACGCATCATGTCGATCCATAAGAGCAAGGGTCTAGAATTTCCTATTGTGTTCGTGGCTGGGATGTCCAAGCAATTTAACCTCAAGGACATGCAAGGCGATTTCCAAATGCACAAGGATCTCGGCTTCGCACCTAAGATCGTAGACCCTGTATTACGTACAAGCTATCCTTCACTGCCTTATCTAGCGATCAGAAGACGTTCGCGACTAGAGAGTTTAGCGGAAGAAATGCGTATCCTCTATGTCGCTCTCACCCGTGCTAGAGAGAAGCTCATTCTATTAGGATCGACACGCAATCCTGAACGAATATTGAGCAAATGGTCGGCTTCGTTGAAGCAGAGAGAGCTGGCGCTGCCCACCTATATGCTCACTCAAGCAAAGACCTATCTGGATTGGATCGGGCCTGCTGTTATCAGGCATCCGTCTCTCTCCTATATTCGAGATGAATGGGCATTAGGTGACACACTGTTCATGGACGCTCATCAAGAGCCCTCTAGATGGACAATGAATGTCGTTCCCTTGAGTGAGATGATGGCTTGGCAGGAAGCCGCAGTCACACGATTGATGGAGGATTCAGCTAGGCTAGAAGCTGTGGCTGAATTCGAGCCGGTACAAGCTTATTCGTCCTCTAGTATGCTAATCTTACCATCTGTGCAAGCTGATGCAGTAATGAGAGAGCAAGCCATTCAGGAACGCTTAGAGTGGCAATATCGGTACACTCAAGCAACGACGTACTATTCGAAGACAACGGTTACGGAATTGAAGCGATTAATGGAGCAAGCTGTAAGTGGTTTAGCTGATGAAGAAGTTGATATTACCGCTGGAACTTCAGTATCATCGGCAGAGTCCGCTTACCGATATCAAGCTGCACTGCTCAGAAGGCCTAAATTTATGGAGCACCAAGGCATGAATGCAGCCGAGAGAGGAACTGTTTATCATTCGGTCATGCAGCATATTCCTTTAATATCGACGACGGTGGATGTGGAATTAGTCGAGCAGACGCTTTTACATCTAGTCAAGCAGCAGGTTATCCGTGAGGAGCAGCGCGAAGTCATTCGTCCCGAGATCATCAGCGAATTTTTCCAAACGGATATGGGACAGAGACTGCTTGGCTCAGCTCACGTTCAGCGAGAGGTTCCCTTCAGCTACGGGATGCCCGTAGTCGAGCTTCATCCTGATGCTGCTCGTGAGGTTGGATGTGAAATTGTCTTAATTCAAGGGGTCATCGACTGCTTGTTCGAGGAGAAGGATGGACTGGTGCTGTTGGATTTCAAAACAGATGCGGTCCGAGGTAATCCAAGCGTTGTTGCTGAGAGATATCGCATTCAAATCGAGTTGTATGCCAAAGCGATTGAAGCTATAACCAGTAAGAGGGTGAAGGAGAAGGCGTTGTATTTCTTCGATGGATCACATTTGATCTCCATGTAAAACTTAGGTATGATTAGTGATAATATGGAGTTGTGTGAAGGAGGGTTTACATGTTACAAGTAGCTGATTGTATTTTTTGCAAAATCATTCGTGGAGATCTGCCGAGCACCAAGGTATTGGACAATGAGTTCGTTGTGGCATTTCTGGATATTGTGCCTCTAGCGAAGGTACATATTGTTATTATTCCTAAGAAGCACATTGCGACGATGAATGATTTTCAATCCGATGATTGGTTTTATATTACGGAAATTCATAAAGCTGCGCAACAGATTGCTCGTGATTTGGGAATTGCCGAGTCCGGTTATCGTCTGGTCAATAATTGCAATGCCGAGGGTGGGCAAGTTGTCTACCATCTCCACTATCATCTGTTAGGTGGAGAAAAATTGGCGCCGCTTACTGTTAAATAAGAAGGGTTTAGAAACTCACATTTCGTAGGTTGACACTCGCTTTCTGTTTAACATATAATGTAGTTTGATATCCCGTGTTTGTATTGGATTGTGCGTTATGGTCGGAGGGAGGGAAAACTGGTGTCTGAAACGAAAGTTCGCAAAAATGAAACGATTGATGCTGCACTTCGCCGCTTCAAGCGTACCATCGCAAAAGACGGTGTTCTCGCCGAGGTGAAAAAGCGCAAGCATTACGACAAGCCGAGCGTAAAGCGGAAGAAGAAATCTGAAGCCGCTGCTAAACGGAAAAAGTTTTAATGTTTGAACGACCATGCTTCTGCCCGGAATTAGGAGGTTTATCCCGTAATGAGTTTAAGTGAACGTTTGAACGATGATATGAAGCAAGCGATGAGAAACCAGGAGAAGTTTAGACTATCCGTTATTCGTATGGTTCGATCATCGATCAAAAATGTGGAAATTGATCTGCGCAGGTCGTTGGAAGATAACGAAGTGCTAGATATTCTAAACCGCGAGCTCAAACAGCGGAAGGACTCCCTCCAGGATTTTGAAAAGGCCGGCCGCGATGATCTGGTGGATGCCCTCAAGGTAGAACTCGAGATTATTGCTGAATATATGCCAACACAGTTAACCGAAGAAGAAATCACGGTCATTGTCAAGCAGACGATTCAGGACACAGGCGCCTCTACTAAAGCCGATATGGGAAAAGTGATGGGCGCGTTAATGCCTAAAGTGAAGGGTCGCTCCGATGGCAAACTAGTTAATCAGATTGTCCAGCAGCTTCTTCAATAAATGCAGAGATTAAGAAAGGCCACTACTTAAGTCATATGACTTAGGCAGTGGCTTTTTTTGAAAGAAAGTATAACTTTTTAGGGGTTCCCCCTTTTAAAACTATCAGACAACCATGCCACTTATGCGGCACCACTAAGGAATGAAAATGGAGTGTCCAGGGAAATCACCGAATAGACCAACATGGATGATCTGTATCAATGAGACAGATATGATTAGTTTCCATTAGCTCAATTAATTCGATGTGATTGGCCAGAAGTAACGAATTAGTTAAGATTTGCACACTTAAACCGACATATAAACGGTACTTCATGCTTAAAGTCCTGTTTAGTTAAGCAAAGTGAAACTAAATTGGTCATCCACTTTATGTGGGATGAATTAGTTTCATGAATCAACACTAAATCGAGGGTTCATGCTATGGGTCAGCACAAAGTACCGTTCGGTGATCTTCCGAACGGTTTTTCTTAATACCTGTGAACAAATTCAGATGCAGTAGAGGTACTTCAGTACACAGCAACTTTAACTCTATTACCCTATTTTTTCAGGCCAAGTTCTCATAATTACTTAACGTTTCGCATACCTTGGTAGGAGTATCGGGACGGTAGTGTGCTTCTGGGAGGGTTAACGAAATTATGCGTAGATGGAGAAAGAGTATCCGCAATCTAGCGGTCACAATAATGGATATACCTCAAGATCTCATCTTCGACATGCCTCGGATTACGATGATCGGAAATGCCCAGATCACGATAGAGAATCATCGGGGATTAGATCTCTTTAGCAGTCAATTGTTGCGTCTTCGATTCGAGGGAGGAGCATTGGAGATAGCAGGTGAGAATCTAGTGATTCGCAATATTCTCAAGAATGAAGTGTTCATCGAAGGCACCATCCAGAAAGTAGAGTACATAAAATAATGTAGAGCGGAAAATCCG
>JBBDTA010000156.1:0-15756 GCA_040904605.1 Paenibacillaceae bacterium | reverse complement strand
TTTGCGGCGTTAATGAGCGTGGTTTACTATGTGCGGTACCCCTCAGTCCACCTCATACATCTAAGCATCTTCCCCCGACTCGCGAAGGACGCGCAGTGGATTGCCTGCAACGAATGTGCCTGCCGCTACATCCTTATGTACAATTGAACCTGCGGCTACGACTGCATGATCACCAATCGTAACACCTGGCAGGATCGTGGTGTTCGCGCCAATCATCACATGCGAGCCAATGTTCACATCACCCAGTCGATACTCCCCAATCAGGTATTCATGGGCTAATATCGTCGTATTATATCCTATGATCGTATTGTCACCCACACGAATCCGTTCGGGGAAGAATACATCCACCATGACCATAAGCGCAAAGGCTGTATTCTCTCCAACCTTCATCCCCAATAGGTGGCGGTAAATCCAATTTTTCATCGATAAGGATGGGCAATATCTACTGATCTGAATACAAATGAAATTACGTACTGCTTTCCATCTGCTCACCGTTCGATAGATCTGCCACAATGCATTCGCTCCTTCGACCTGATAACGCTCGGTTTTCCTCACCTGATATCCCTCTTCAGTCCAACAATATCGTACAAATCCCTCATATCATTCAGCATCCAGTCCGGATTATAGACAGTTAAGGCTGCAGCTCCTTTGAGAGACCAAGCGACTCCAGCTGACCATACGCCAGCTTGTTGAGCTGACTGGATATCGAAGGAGCTATCACCTACCATTATCGTTTCCTTGGGTTCGGCTTGGAGTGCAACGAGTGCTCGCTGCACAGGCTCCGGATGTGGCTTGGCATGCTCAACATCCTCCAACGTTATGACCGTCTGCATAAAGGCAAGCAGATCAAACATCTGAAGCACCCTCATGGTAGTATCGCGCATCTTGGTTGTGACTACACCCATCTTAATTCCTTGCTTAGCGAATGCTTGTACAACCTCGTTCACATTAGGGAATACACTGACCATCTCATCATGTCGCATCAGATTGTATTCTCGATAGTCAGCTACCTGCTGATCCACATTAGTCCGTCCTGTAAAATATTGAAATTGGTCAACCAATGGTCCGCCCATTAAAGGAATGAGCTCTTCACGATTAATCTGCATAGCCAATTTATCATTCAACACATGGAGGAAGGACTCAATAATCAATTCATTCGTATCTACGATCGTTCCATCTAGGTCAAATAACACATTCCTCATCATAGGAATGGTTTTCCGGGTCGGATACGTTCTTGATTAACGGGTAAAGCATCTTCTTGCTTAGCTGAATTATTATCACTTATTGGATGCTCTTCCCGCTGCTCTCCGGATGGTTTCGGAATGGGTGCAGTATGAACGGTTTCCTGTTCAACAATAGTAGGTGGCAGGCTATAGGAAGGGTCCCCCCTAGTACCTGATCCAGTATCATTACCCTCACCGAAGATAACCGGATCTGAATATCTCACTTCTGCGTAGCCTTGACGTCTACGTACGTACATCATGATAATAGCAGCACTAATAATGACTATACCTATTAGCTGAGCAATGCGAACATTACCCCCACCCTCGGGAAGTTCTCCAGCATCGAATACGATCTTCATCGGTGCCCATAGACCATTCACTAGAGACGCAAGCCAATCCGGGCCATGAAACGCTAGACTGTCAGTACGAAGACCTTCGATATAGAAACGTCCAACGGAATACCAGATAAAATAACTGAAGAACAATTCTCCTGCACGTAGGAACGGTCTTCTACGGAGCCATAATAAGAACACAAGCCCTAACAGATTCCAGATTGATTCATATAGGAAGGTTGGATGGTAGAAAGCACCCTCGATCTCCATATGGTTTACGATCCAATTAGGCAGATGAAGCGTATCACTTAGAAAGCTCTGCTCCACTACTCCACCATGTGCTTCTTGATTGATAAAATTACCCCATCGACCAATCATTTGTCCGACAATCAATCCAGGTGCGGCAATATCAGCAATGCGCCAGAAATTGACTCTCTTCATGCGCGCATAGATGACCCCACCGATCACTGCACCGATCAGAGCACCGTGGATCGCGATACCGCCGTGCCAGATTGCAAATATCTCCACAAGGTTGTTCTGGTAATCCTCCCATTGGAAGGCTACATAATAAATTCTTGCACCAATAATCGCGGACGGTACTCCTATAAGCACCAAATCCATGAAAAAGTCCGGAGAAATTTTGTACCTTTTACCTTCTTGAATCGCTAATAATAGCCCGACTAAGGCAGCAGTGCCAAGAATAATTCCGTACCAGTGAATTTTTATCCCTCCAATCGCAATCGCGACTGGGTCCAATAAAGGCAACATAGTATCAAACCCTTCTATTCATAATCATCGTGCTCTTCAGCAATCGATTCCGTTAGTTTATTCGTGAATTGCAGGGCCGCATTATAGCCCATTCGTTTCAATCGATAGTTCATCGCAGCCACTTCAATAATTACCGCGAGATTTCGACCAGGTCTAACAGGAATAGTGACAAGCGGTAGATCAGTGTCAATAATCCGTGTCGTCTCCTCATCCAGACCTAACCGATCATATTGCTTATCCTCCTGCCAGGTTTCCAGTCGAACGATAACTGTAATCTTCTTCTCATTACGTATGGCGCCCGCACCGAACAAGGTCATTACATTAATAATACCTACACCACGAATCTCTAAGAGGTGCCGGATTAATTCCGGTGCTGTTCCGTAAAGTGAATGGTCTGCAGTCTGACTAATTTCAACGGCATCATCAGCAATTAGACGATGTCCTCGTTTAACGAGTTCAAGCGCTGTCTCACTCTTACCTATACCACTGGTTCCAGTAATCAGCATACCTACACCGTATACATCGACTAATACGCCATGAATCGTAGTGGTCGGGGCTAGCTTACTCTCTAGAAAGCCAGTAATCCGACTGGATAGTAAGGTGGTCGTTCCAGTGCTGCTTCTTAGCACCGGTAGATTCTTCGGTTCTGCCGCTTCAATCAACTCTGGAGGTACATCTAAACCACGGGTTATAATGATACATGGTGTGGCATCATCACATAACTGCTTCATTCGATCTCGCTTCTGGTCAGGCAGTAACTGTTCAAAAAAACTGAGCTCTGTCTTGCCGAGCAGCTGTACGCGTTCCTTCGGATGATATGCATAATAACCTGCCATCCCCAAACCTGGGCGGTACAGATCTGCAACCGTAATTAGACGCTTCAAGCCTTCTTCACCGGTAACAACTTCCATCTGAAAACGATGAACCAGTTCAGATACTTTCACCTTTTTGGACATCCAATATGACTCCTTTTCTCCACTTCTGTAGGACGAAGCTGTATCATTCCAATGGTAATGCAAAATGGGCTTTTTATCAACTAAAAAGGCTGCCCTAGGGCAGCCTTTATGTGGATCGAGCTATTAGTTATTGAAGAAGATCGTTTTTTCAGTCTCTACATCAAAGATGTGAACTTTATTCATATCCAATGCTAATTTCACATTCGTACCTTCAACCAATCCAGCACGACCATCTACTCGAGCGATTACCGTCTCGTCGGCAATACCATCAAGATAAAGATACATCTCATGACCTAGGTTCTCGGATACCTCAATATGTGCATTAATAATGCTGTTCGGAGAAGCTTCTAGGAAGATTGGCTCTTGGTGTATATCCTCTGGACGAACTCCAAGAATAACTTCTTTCTTAGCATAACCACCGTCGCGAAGAATCTTAGCTTTGCCTTCAGGAATGGCAAGATTGAGATTTTTAGATTTAAAGCGAACTTCGCCGCCCTCATCGGACAATTGACCTTTGATAAAGTTCATTGAAGGAGATCCAATGAATCCTGCAACAAACAGGTTAACTGGGTTGTTATAGACTTCAGATGGAGTAGCGGCTTGTTGAATATAGCCATCCTTCATAATAACGATCCGAGTGCCCATGGTCATAGCTTCAATCTGGTCATGGGTAACGTAGATAATTGTTGTTTCAAGCCGTTTATGCAGCTTTGCAATTTCCGCACGCATCTGCACACGAAGCTTAGCATCAAGGTTAGATAGTGGCTCATCCATTAAGAATACTTGTGGTTCACGAACGATAGCCCGTCCCAAGGCAACACGTTGGCGTTGACCACCTGAGAGTGCTTTTGGCTTGCGATCTAATAAATGTTCAATATCAAGAATTTTTGCTGCTTCACGAACACGTACATCGATATCAGCTTTTTTGAATTTACGTAGTTTTAGACCAAATGCCATATTCTGATACACATTCATATGTGGATACAATGCATAGGATTGGAATACCATTGCGATGTCGCGATCCTTAGGTGCTACATCATTCACAAGACGATCACCGATATATAATTCACCTTGAGAGATTTCTTCTAGTCCTGCGATCATACGTAGTGTAGTGGATTTACCACAACCGGATGGTCCAACAAGCACCAAGAATTCCTTATCAGCAACCTCAATATCAAAATCTACTACAGTTGGTGTCGGGTTGCCTGGGTAACTTTTGTACATGTGACTTAATCGAACGCCTGCCATCTAGTTTTCCCCCTAAAATTTTTTGATGACCACGCTAGTGGTCGATAAAAATACTTCGTAAGCAAAAAGCTAATTTTTTGATGACCACGCTAGTGGTCGATAAAAATACTTCGTAAGCATATGCTTTGTAATATGAATACATCATACTCCAGACTATTACCAATGACCATACACATAATTCACAAAAAAGTTACTTCCTTTTCGTTACTTTGTACAATTGCAAAGCCAGCTTCACATGAATGGCCTGTTTAAAGGATCGAACATCCAAACCTGTCTCCTGCTTGAATTTATCCAAGCGATATAGAAGTGTATTGCGGTGTATGAATAGCTTCTTGGCCGTTTCACTGACATTGCAATCTAGCTCGAAGAAGGACTCCAGCGTTTGTGTTGTCTCAGCATCCAAGAAAGGATCGACTCGTTTGAATATTTGTTCGATGAATGTAAGCTTATCCGCAAGAGGGATCGGCGCTAGCAGCTGGTCCAGATACAATTGCCATGGTAAATGGATGTACTGACCGTCACGCTGCATGCGTCCAATATTAATCGCTTCACGGAGCTTCCTGACAACCGAGGGTAATGATTGTGCCGGTACCATGGGATAATACGAGGATACATGATAATCGCCAACCCACTCACTGGACATCATGGTGTGAAGTCCCGAGCATAACGATGCCAATGCATCCTCGACGCTCTCCTCCTCCAACAGCTCATCCTCACGATCGGTCATAATGAGTGATTCTGGACCCAGAATTAGCCACTCTTTGTCTAATAGTGGTAATAATAGTACCTCTACATCGAAGAAGGAATCCAACAGCTTCTTTAATTCACTATAATTCACATTATTGTTATTAGCGTACTCGCAGTATAGAAGCAATGGAATTTTCCTGGCATACAGTGCAGATAAACCGGACAGAGACTCGGGAGGCTCGGATCCTAATAACGAGTTATCACGAAGCTGCTCTTCAATCCAATCACGAATAGATAATGCCATATGCTCGTCATCCGAATTCACATTCCGAATTACGCTTTTGTCCGCAGTACGAAGTGCATCGATGACGAGAACAACTAATTTTCGCTCCGATTCGGTAATCAACGCTGCTTCAGCGGATAGAATACGAACTTGACCTCCATCTACATTCAGCCTGAAATATATTGTTCCGCCTTCCTCCATCCAATCCGCTAATTCCCCAGCACGATTACGCTGATTGCGCACCTCAGTCTTCTTAGGCCAATCTTGTATAGGTATATGGGAGCTGCGAAATGGAGTATCTAGTATAATCTCTAGCTGAGCCTTCACGTGTTCCACATTCATTCAGATCCCTCATCCCACTTACGTTTTTCATTGTTACCATTCTATCATAACTACCAGCAGAAAGGATAACAGGAACAATATGTCCGTTAATGCATAACCATTACTCGACAGGGGTATCTTGAATTAAATAACCTGAATGAACTCAGGTATGAGAAGGAGGGTATCACTATGAGCAATAATAAGAAAAAAAAATTAACACCGACGCAGCAAGAATATCAGCAATTGGCCAAAAGGATAGAGCCGAAGCGCCCTGTTCTCACGAATTGTCTACGGGCGTTCTTAACAGGAGGCTTCATCTGTCTCGTCGGACAAGCAATCCAGTTATCCTTTATAGAATGGGGAGGCTTTGATAAGAAAGAAGCAGGCAACCCCACAGTAGCCATATTAGTTCTTATCTCCGTATTTCTGACTGGACTAGGTGTATACGACAAAATTGCCCAGTGGTCAGGCGCTGGCTCAGCAGTGCCTGTTACAGGCTTCGCCAATTCAATGGCTTCTGCTGCAATAGAGCACCGAAGTGAAGGGCTAGTCCTTGGAGTTGGCGGCAAAATGTTCAAGCTAGCTGGACCTGTCATTGTGTTCGGTGTCGTCGCCGCATTCATTGTCGGGATTCTGCACTTGATCTTTAATCCCGAGTTAGCTGCTGGGGGTGGAAAATAATGATGCTTCGAGGGACACAAAGCTGGAGCTTCAACAATAAGCCTTCCATCCTTGCTACTGCCGCTGTAGTTGGACCCTTCGAGGGACAAGGGCCTCTGGCAGAAGATTTCGATCGCATCCACGGTGATCTCATGCTTGGTCAGGAAAGCTGGGAGAAGGCTGAACGAGCTTTATTGGAGGAATCCACTCAACTCGCCTGTGAGAAAGCCAATGTGCGGAAGGAACAAGTACAATTCCTGCTAGCCGGAGATTTAATGGACCAAATTATCTCCAGTTCATTCGCAGCAAGCACATTAGCTATCCCCTTCTTAGGCTTGTTCGGAGCATGTTCCACCGCTATGGAAAGTCTTGCGCTAGCTGCGCTTATCGTAAACTCGGGAGCTGCCCACTATGCGCTAGCTGCCACCTGTAGCCATAATGCTACTGCGGAGAAGCAATTTCGCTATCCTACCGAATATGGCTCGCAGAAGCCCCCTACCGCACAATTTACGGTTACGGGATCGGGTGCTGCATTAATATCGGATAAAGGGGTCGGAGGACCGCATGTCTTAGCAGCTACGATTGGACGTGTTATCGATATGGGCATTACAGATCCATTTAATATGGGTGCTGCCATGGCACCAGCTGCTGTAGATACGATCCAAGCTCATTTCCGTGATTTTAAGAGGCAGCCCGGATATTATGATCTGATCGTCACCGGAGATCTGTCCAAGGTTGGACACCAAATCGCCGTCGAACTACTCGCCAAGCATCAGATTCCGATGCAGCAAACGGAGTTCAAGGACTGTGGAATGATGATCTATAATTATGATACTCAGCAAGTACAAGCAGGGGCTAGCGGCTGTGCTTGTTCAGCGGTTGTGACTTATGGTCATCTGATGAAGAAATTATGGAGTGGTGAACTGAAACGAATATTAGTCGTAGGGACGGGAGCGCTATTATCTCCTCTATCCTTCCAGCAAGGCAACAGCATACCATGTATTGCACATGCAGTAGCCATAGAGAGCGGGGTGTCTTAATCATGTGGCTGGATTTTATGTGGGCTTTTGTTATCGGAGGAGCTATATGTGTGCTTGGTCAAATTATGTTCGATGTATTGAAGCTGTCCCCTGCTCACACGATGACTTCACTAGTTGTTATGGGTGCAATTGTGGATGGGTTAGGCTGGTATGATCCATTCATTGAATTTGCCGGGGCGGGTGCTACAGTGCCTATTACCAGCTTTGGGAATGCGCTTGTTCATGGTGCACTGGCTGAGCTCAAAATCCAAGGCTGGATTGGAATCATTACAGGGATCTTCGAGGTGACAAGTGCGGGTATTTCGGCCGCAATCATTTTCTCCTTCTTAGCAGCGCTCGTCTTTAAGCCGAAGGGCTAGACGATCATATGCACAATCACAGCGGTGAGTCCGCCGATTAGAGCACCCACGATCACATCTGCAGGGTAGTGCAGGCCCAAGTAAATCCGGGACCAACCCACTAAGCAAGCAATAATTAATAATAGTGGTGCCAGTCCAGGTACCACTAAGGCGATACTCACGCAAGCAGCGAAAACGGCAGTTGTATGTCCGGAAGGGAATGAAGCATCCTTCAATGGCTTAGCTGTAAAATGAATCGAGGATTCCAACAAATATGGGCGATGGCGACGAAAGCTTCTTTTGAGAACCTGTATAAGGAGATGGCTCGCAACAAGTGCAATTAGACCATTCCATGGAAAGTGGTAAATGGCAACGAGCAATAGTAATAGAATGCTGCTGAAGCTTGCGCCACCTATGTGTGTAAGCAGCCTCATGGCTCGATCTAACAAGGGTGAACGATATTTGCCATTTAAGGCAAATAGCATCCTTCTTTCTTGTTCTCTTAACCAATTAGCCCATCCCATAGCTGTCGTTAACTCCTTTCGTGACTGGAGGCTTGTGTTATGCCAATGACTTGACCGAAGGCTTTTCCTTCAACTTATAGCCTACATTACGAACAGTGATGATGTATTCTGGATCTCGTGTATTAGCCTCAATCTTCTCACGGAGATGACTAATGTGCACATCAACAATGCGTGTATCCTCGAAGAAATGATAATCCCAAACCCCATATAGCAATTGTTGACGACTTAGAACCTTTCCTCTATGTTTGCATAAGAAGAGCAATAATTCAAATTCCTTTGGAGTTAATTCGATCCGATTCCCATCGACCATAACCTCTCGTTGCTCAGGATTGACTCGGATCGAGCCTATTTCAATAGAATGTCCAATATCCGTAACAGCAAACAGTTCGGCTCTCCGCAGAATACTCTGTATCCGTGAGATGAGCTCTTGTGGACTGAACGGCTTCGTCATATAATCATCCGCTCCATTATCCAAGCCCACTATTTTGTCAGATAAATCAGCCAGGGCTGTCAACATAATAATAGGAATGTGGTTGTTCTGGCCACGCAGCTTCTGACAAACCTGAATACCATCCACAATGGGGAGCATCAGATCCAGAACAAGTAAGCTTGGGCGAAATTCTTTAATCGCATCGAATACGGCCTGCCCATCATATACACAATGCACCTCATATCCAGCCAGCTTCAAATTAAATTCTATTAATCTCGAAATAGATGGATCGTCATCCACGACCAGGACTCGTTTACTCATTATATTAACCCCCTAAAGTTTACTTCATAATAATCATACCTTTATCATGAAGTCTCTTCGTTATCTGCGAATAAGGATTATGTAAAGTGAAAGTTAATTTTTGTGGATCATCCATTACAACAAAACGTCGGAAAGCAAATAGAGCCTGCTCGTTTAAGTAAACGAACAAGCTGCAAGTAACGCTTTCCCTCAGAGCAGTATAATCAACCCAAGCTGCTATTTACACTTCTGACGCTCTCAGTCCTAAAGCAAGTGCTCCGCATAATCCTGCATTATCACCTAACCCTGGTGAGACAATGTATTGATCAATTCCATCTAGTATCGCTTCGGCATTCACATATCCGTTTAATTGTCTTCGAACCTCAGCGCGAATAAGTGGGAATAAGTGCTTCTGCTGCATAACTCCACCGCCTAATATGACCTTCTTGGGTGATAGCATTAAGATGGTCCCAGCAACTGCTTGGGCAATGTAGTAAGCCTCCATAGCCCAAGCAGGATGATCGAGTGGAAGCTCACTCCCCTTCATCTTCCATCTGCGTTCGATAGCCGGACCAGCGGCTATTCCCTCCAGACAATCACCATGGTAAGGACAGAATCCCTCGAACTGATCATCGGGATGACGTCTTGTCATGATATGCCCGCCCTCTGGATGTACAAGACCGTGAACCAGCTTCCCTTCTGTATAAATACCTAAACCTACTCCAGTTCCAATTGTATAATACACACAGCTATCTAAGCCCTTTGCCGCTCCCCATACCGCCTCTCCTAGTGCAGCTGCGTTAACGTCCGTATCCCATCCATAAGGTACATCAAACTGTTGCTTCAAGGCGCCTAAGAAATTATAACCTGACCACCCAGGCTTCGGTGTTGTTGTCACATACCCATATAAAGGACTATTCATATCGATATTAATCGGACCGAAGGTTCCGACTCCAATGGCTTCCACCTGCTTGTCACGAAAGTAGGCAGTAACATTGGACATTGTCTGCTCCGGCCGCTCCGTTGGAAAGCTAATGCGCTCTTCAATGACTCCCTGCTCATTACCTATGCCACAAACAAACTTAGTGCCGCCTGCTTCAATCGCACCAATCTTCATATGATCTCTCCATTTTTTGTAATATATCCTTTGAAGATTATACTACATTCACCATACGAAATAATAATAATCAGTGATGATATTTATTTACAATATATATAGTTAGAGGAGTTAACAGTTAAGTTAACTCCTCTGAACTTGTTCATTTAGAACGATTGGTTATTCGTACAGAACCGCCTTAATTTGTTCATCATCTATGTTCGATTTATCGTACCAATAAAATCCGGTGTCAATGCTTTCCGGTACTTCTTTACCATTCAGCGCATCCACAGCTGCTTTAACCGTTTCATATCCGATTCCGATCGGATTCTGAGTGATTGCTCCGGCCATCTTCCCACTGCGAATTGCATCGATTTGCGCTTTACCGGAATCATAACCGATTATGGTGATGGAGCCTTCTTTACCCAACTCTGTTACTGCATTCAACACACCAATTGCCGAGCCTTCATTTGCTCCGAAAAATCCTTTTAGATTCGGATGAGCCTGCATGATCGCTTTGGCCAAGTCAGTCGACTTCAAATGATCGCCTCCGCCGTATTGAACATCCACAATCTTAATATTAGGATATTTTTCTTTCACACGATTAACGAAGCCATCTTCGCGATCGATACCGGTCCGACTCGTTTGGTCATGTACAATCAATGCCACTTCGCCTTCTCCGCCAATCAATTCAGCCATTTTGTCAGCTGCCAAGCCTGCAGCAGCTATATTATCAGTTGAGGCTGTTGTTACTGGAATATCACTATCCACTCCTGAGTCAAAAGCGATAATCGGGATTTTCTTTTCCTGAGCTTTCTTCAGTAACGGGGTTGCAGCTTGACTGTCCAGAGCGGCAAATCCGATTGCACTTGGGTTTTTGTCCAAAGCGACCTGCAGCATTTCAATCTGCTTGTCGACTTGTGTTTCCGACTCTGGACCTTCAAATGTGATTTTAACATTTAATTCCGTTGCTGCTTTTTCCGCCCCAATCTTCACTGCTTGCCAGAATTGGTGCTGGAACCCTTTGGATATAACTGGAATATAAATTTCGCCATCTGAATCACCAGTATTGCTTGAAGTGTTATTCGATCCGCATCCACTCAATACTAGAATGGTTGCCAACACCACCGCTAAGACCATTACCCACTTTTTCATCTCAATTCTCCCCTACTATTTTATTGTATGTTAACTCCTTAAGGAGGTCATACCGACTTTCATTAATTTCTTTTCTTTCTTCGGAGTATGTCTCCATAAACCGCGAGGATGATAACAAAGCCGACGACTACGGTTTGCCACTCTTGCGGAACCGACATAATTCGCAATCCATTGGTTAACACGCTCATAATCAATGCCCCGATCACGGTACCGACAATCGTCCCTTTGCCTCCACTAAGTGAGGTTCCACCGATGACAACAGCTGCAATAGCTTCCAACTCATACCCCATTCCTAGTGCCGGTTGAGCAGAATTCAATCTAGATGCCATGAGGATACCCGCAATTCCAGTAAAAGTACCAGTGATCGTATAGATCATAACCTTCCAGAAATGAACGTTAACCCCCGACAACCGGGTTGCTTCTTCATTGCTACCGATAGCAAAGTTATATCGACCAATGATTGTTTTCGATAATATTAATGCTCCGATCATAGCGACGAAAAAGAAAATCAAGACAGCATTTGGAATATTGAACCCTGGAATGATCTTACCAATCAAGGAACCTTGCGAAATCTGGGAGAACACAGGCGTATCGCTAAAGTAAATCGGCTTAGTCCCCGATATAACTAGCGCCAAGCCTTTGGCAATCATCATCATCGCCAAGGTTGCGATAAACGGCGGAATATTCATCTTCGCTACCGACAGACCCGATAACAGCCCGCAGAAGGCTCCGGTTAATATACCACCCAGAATACCTAATGGAACTGGAAGCCCGAAGAAAGTAATAAACACACCCGTCATTACCGCACTTAGCGTCATGACTGTTCCTACTGATAAATCTATGCCACCCGTGATAATAACGAATGTCGAGCCTAGGGCCAGCACCCCAATAACCGCTGTAGAGAGTAAAATTCCGACAATATTCGAGAATTGAAAGAAGTTGCTCGAGGATAAGGAGAAGAACAGCACCAGCACAATCAAGCTAGCAAATGCTAGGACTTGCTGGAGAGCTCCTGATTTAATAATTTGCTCACGTTTCTCTGTGATTAGATTCATTGTGATCCCCCCTGTAAAGCTAAGCCCCACGTTGTGTGGCTAAACTTATTATTGCTTCTTGTGTTGCTTCTTCCCGGTGAAGAATACCCGTTATTCTACCTTCACACATGACCGCAATTCTATGACTCATCCGCAGAATCTCCGGAAGCTCCGACGAGATCATGATGATAGACTTACCTTGCTCGGCTAGATCATTCAACAGCTTATAAATTTCACTCTTCGCTCCAATATCGATGCCCCGAGTCGGTTCATCAAAGATCAGAATCTCACAATCCCTAATTAACCATTTTCCAATGACAACCTTCTGTTGATTCCCACCAGACAGAAATTTAACCTCTTGATGAATAGATGGCGTCTTGACCTTTAACGTCTCAACAACATCATTGGACACCTTGATCATTTTTTTCTCATTGACCCATCCCATTCTATTCGTGAATTTGCGGAAGGAAGCCACGGCAATATTCATCTTTACATCCATGTCGACCATACAGCCATAATGCTTACGGTCCTCTGACAAATAACCAATACCCTGCTTCACTGCTTGATAGGGGCTGTCGATGATTACGGATTGTCCACCCACATACAATTGTCCCGAATCAATACGATCCGCACCGAAGATGGCGCGAGCCACTTCCGTTCGTCCAGCTCCTACCAATCCAGCAAAACCCAAGATCTCACCTTTCTTTAAGTCAAAGCTAATGTCTTTCAGTGCTCTTCCACGGTTCAAATTTCGAACCTCTAATACATTCGGCAGATCCTCATCTTTCTCCATCGGTTTAGATGACTGATAAATTTCCCGCCCAACCATCATCGATATGATCTGGTCAATCGTGATCACTGCAGTATCGACTGTATCAATATAACCACCATCACGCATGACGGTGATCCGATCCGAGATCTGTTTAAGCTCGTTCATTCGATGAGATATATAGACGATGCCAACCCCATTGGATCTTAATTGTTGAATGATTAGGAACAGATCGTTAATTTCCGCATCGCTTAATGCGGCGGTAGGCTCATCCATAATTAAGACTTGAGCATCAAAGGATAACGCCTTGGCAATCTCCACCATCTGTTGCTTGGCGACAGTCAGCTCCGAGAGGAGCGTTCGAGGATTCATTGGCGGCAGATTTAACCTTTTAAACAAGTGTTGCGTCTTTTCATTGATCTCTCTCTCATCAAGGAAGAGGTTAAAAAATCTACGCGGTTCCCTGCCGATATATATATTCTGAGCGATCGTCAAATCCGCAGCTAAATTAAGCTCTTGGTGGATAATGCTAATTCCCATATCTTGAGCAGCCTTCGTATGGGCAATGTGAACTTCCTGTCCCTTAACTCGAATATGGCCGGCATCCTTCTGATACACACCGGTTAGCACCTTCATTAAAGTCGACTTGCCGGCACCATTCTCTCCCACCAATGCATGCACTTCACCCGCTCGTAATTCGAACTGACACCCGATCAAAGCGCGCACACCGGGAAAGGATTTATCGATTCCATCCATCGACACCAGAATTTCACTCATCCCTCTCCCCCTCTCTTTATTCCTCTGACTTGTTTCTATGTCTATAAGTGTAAGATGAATTGAATCCAACCTGAATAGAATATCTTCCATAAAAACTTGAATATATTACTCTAGAATCAATTTGACCTAATAAAAAAAGACTACTTCTCCACAAAGGGAAAAAGTAGCTTTTGATTCTCATCCGTATACATATTGTGCTTCGTAATGATCACGGAGCCCGTATCGATAATATGGGGTATTCGCTCTCTTCGTAGCGCCTCCATAGCAGTCTTGATACCCAAGTATCCCATATTGAATGGCTTCTGGACTACGGTTGCTTGCATCACACCTTCTTCGAGCAGCTTTACTTCATTAATGGAGCTATCGAAGCCAATCAATTGGATTTGACCGGCTAATCCCATGTCACGTATGGCCTTTCCTGCTCCCACTGTCGAAGTTTCATTCAATCCGACGATCCCGCGCAAATCACTGTGCTTCTCTGAAAGCTCTTTTGTAATCTGATATGCTTTCCCCTCAACACCATCGCTGTAGTAAGTCCCCATTACGATAATACCTGCCTCTTCCAGGCTAGCCAACACGCCACTCTCTCTATCTATTTGGGTTGCTGTACCTTGTATAAAGCTGATAATGGCCACCTTGGCATTCGCCTCCAAGAGATCCGCCATGGCTTTACCTGCTTTTCTACCTGCTTCGAAATTATCCGTTGCAATAAAGCTGTCCGCTGCTTCGCTGTTAATTCCTGAATCTATCGTAATGAGCGCGATGCCCTTTTTCTTGGCGGCTAGTGCGGTCGGAACCAGTCGATTATAATCCGTTGCAGCCATGACGATCGCATCTGGACGAGCTTTAATCACTTCATCAATGATTCGAATTTGTTCATCAATCTCCGATTCATTAGGAGGCCCTGTTACCGTCACATTGACGTCAAATTCTTTAGCTGCAACTTCAACCCCGTCAATCAACACCTGCCAGAATTCCATGCTCGGCTCCATGGATTTAATCACAACCGTAATTTCGTATTTTTGTTTGATCATATGTCCTGGAAGAATGCTCAGCCCTTTATATACAACGAATAGAAAAGTCATAAGAAGGATTGCGATGATAATCCGCGTATACCATTTCATCCGAATATCACTCCTCCGTTTCCCATTGCTCAATTGCATCTGGATCTATCTTCGGTATCCTGATGATCACACTTGTTCCCACATCCGGTTCACTTTCATAGCTTAGTCCGAACGCATCTCCAAAGTACAGTTGAATTCGTTCGTGTACATTAGCTACACCCATTCCTCTTCTTTCTGATGCAGCTTGATTGCTAAGTATTCTTGCGATGGTTGCCTCATCCATGCCGACTCCATTATCTATAACATGGAATATCACCTTATCCTGATCTTCACATCCTCTAATAGTGATGACCCCTATACCGGATTTGTTCTTAATCCCATGATAAATGGCATTCTCTACAAGCGGTTGCAGGAGGATATTTAGTGTAAGATAGTTTAGAATCTTCGGGGCTACATCGATATGAAAAGTTAACTTATCTCTATAGCGCATTTGTTGGATCGTCAGATAGTTGGTAATGTGCTCGAGTTCCGTCTGTATCAATACTAGTTCTCGCCCTTTGCTGATAGAGGATCTGAACAATCGGGCCAATGCGGATGTCATGAGCACCACCTCCTCCGACTTCTTTGCTTCCGCCATCCAGACGATCGAATCTAGTGTATTGTATAGAAAATGCGGATTTATCTGTGCTTGAAGTGCACTAATCTCACTTTTTCTCTTGAATTCCTGCTCCTTCACAACCTGAGACATTAA
>JBBDTA010000155.1:2684-15786 GCA_040904605.1 Paenibacillaceae bacterium | reverse complement strand
AGGCCGCAACGAAGCTGGGTATTCATCGCAGCACTATTTATCGAAAGCTCGGTCGCGATCTGAAGGCTGAACTTTAAACGAGGAGCGAATTAATGATTACAAAAAGAGTGAAATGGGGTGTATTAAATACTGAAAATTCGAATTGTGAAGCATTACGATCTATTTTTAGTTGTTCTTCCAATGCAGAACTGGTTCAGAAGGGATATGCTCATTACGAGCAGGTTATTAGCGATCCTAATGTGGATGCGGTCTATATACAATTACCAAGTAACCTTCGTGTGGAGTGGATACTAAAGGCTGCCAATGCCAAGAAACATATCTTGTGTGAAAAGCCAGCAGCTTTAAATGCACAAGATGCAGCACAAATCATGAATGCGTGTAAGGAGAATGGGATCATCTTCATAGAATCGTTCCTTCATCTTTTCCATCCCCAACATGAAAAGGCCAGACAATTAATTCAAAGCGGCATGATTGGTGATGTCAAAATGATGAGAGCTAGTTTTTCGTTCCCAGCAAGTAACAGGGAACATGAATTTGGTGTAGGAGTACTGTACAATGTTGGTTCTGAATGTATAAATTCAATTCGTCACATTTTTGAGAGTGAGCCCTTGAGTGCCGTCGCTTTTGGTGAGAGTGATAAAACCGGAATGAATCAAACGGTTGGGGTTATTCTAAATTATCCAGAGCATCTTCACGCGTTTGTTGATTGCAGTTCAGAAATGACGATGCGAAATGAATATGAAGTAGTTGGAACAAAGGGAGTCATTAAACTCCCTTTTGCTTATCGCCCTGATCTAAATGGCGGTGATGGCATTATTCTGATTCAAACAGAGCATTCCAAGACAGAAATAATAATAAAAGATGATCGAAATCTACATTTGGTTGAACATATATCTAATTGTATTCTACAGGGAACTATAGCTACATACTTTGGGGAATATATTTGGGAAAATACGAAGGTTCTTGATGCGATTTCGCAATCTTTAAATAATGGTTCTGCAATGATACAAGTTGAACACAAAATAATAGCGGATAATGGATGGGATGCCGAATGTGGTATTGCTTCTTTCCTGAAAAGATGAGCTTGATTGTTCACAAAAGATTGGTGCTACTCAATGGCACCCCCATAAAATCCCATCTGTATCCGAACCTTATTGATAACAAATCATTTGATAGGGAGAGATGACGATGAGAAAATGGATAGCGGTTCCGTTGATAATTGCCTTATTACTATTCGGCAATACCGCAATGGCTAAGAGTGGAGAGGGGACCAATGACGACGTGAATTCCCTCGATATCCAAACAGAGGGATGCGGGAAGATTCCCCCAGGACTACTGAATGCATTAAAAAAGGTTAAAAACCCTAAGGCAAGAGCTTCGATCCAAAAAAACATTGATAAGCACAAGCAAAAATGTGAAGATGATGAGAAAGAATGGACAGATCAACAGCTTGTATCAGCAGACAAAGCAGCGTTGAAAATTGGGTTTAGTGGCAGTGATTCCGCTCAAAGCGTGACTGGGCCACTTCTATTACCAGCTACTGGAACGAAGGGATCAGCCATTACCTGGAGCTCGAATATGCCGAGTGTAATATCTAATAATGGTCTAACAGTAGTTCGTCCAGCATCTGTTGATGCAACCATCATACTGACAGCAACAATAAGTCTCAATCAAGTCACCGATACGAAGACTTTCACTTTAATCGTGAAAGCAGCATCCATTACCTTAACAGATGCTCAGAAAGTAGCAGCTGATAAAGCAGCGCTCGAAATCCTGTTTACAGGAACGGATGCGGCAAGTCATGTAACTCAAGCTCTTGCAACACTTCCGTCTACAGGGACGAATGGTTCAACCATCTTCTGGTTATCTGGAAATCCATCTGTTATCTCTAATGACGGTAAGACTGTCATTCGTCCAGCAGCAGGCGCTGGTGATACTACTGTGTTAATGATTGCAATAATTGCTTCTAATTCCACCTCAGATACTAAGGTGTTTCAATTAACAGTTAATCAACAATTGACGGATACACAGAAGGTAGCCGCTGATAAAACGGTACTTGATATTGACTTCGGCGGCTCTGATGCGCTGACTCGAGTAACCCGTCCGGTAGATCAACTACCAGCAATCGGGGAGAACGGTTCCCTGATTACGTGGATATCTAGTTCACCTAGTGTCGTTTCTAATGATGGTAAAACAATCGTTCGCCCTGCAGTTGATGCAGCAGATGTAACAGTGGTAATGACTGCGCTTATTACCAGCAACTCTGTCATCGATTCTAAGTCGTTTACCTTGACCGTTAAGAGAGAATTCACAACACTAGAAAAGCTTGCCGCAGATAAAGCAGATCTGGCTATAACGTTTGGCGAATCTGATTCGGCTACTCATGTTACCCAATCCATAAGCCTTCCTACAAGCGGATATTATGGTAGTACTGTGGTTTGGGTTTCCAATACAATATCAATTCTATCGAATAATGGTACCTTACTCACTCGTCCAGTTCATGGGGCGGGGGATGCAACGGTCACCTTAACAGCATATATAAGCAATAATGGGATTGGCGATTCAAAGATTTTCCAAGTGATTGTCAAACAGCTTCCTTAACCATATTCACGAAGGGGCGATCTCGTTGATCTAGTTCGAGATTTCGATCAGATGGATGGGTTAGCACAAACATACCGTTCGGTGATCTTCCGAACGGTTTTCTTATTGTGAAAATCGGGAATATCGATTAACCCTTAACAGCAGCAACTGTAGGCTGGGACTCAGGGGAAGTTAGTTTGTCGTAGAAATCAACATACTTGTCCCGATCTGCTGAGTTTCGGAGTGCCATCGCAACCCGAGGATGCTCATTCAAGATACCAGCTAAGGCATATGGGATGTTGTAGCCCCACTCCCAATTTTCTCTGATCTTGATCATATGTCTTTCAATGATATCGAGGATTGGTCGCATCTCGTAACGCCTATCCTTCAATGAAGCAACTAATAATTCAGTATGACAATTACCTGCGGCACGACCCATTCCGTATACAGAGGAATCCAAGAAGGATACGCCATGATTAGCTGCTTCTAATGTATTAGCCAAGGCGAGCTGCATATTATTGTGGGTATGAACACCTAATGTTTTCTCAGGCAGATGCTTTCTGAATAAGGAAACCAGGTATCCCATATTATTCGGAGTAATGCTACCGAAGGAATCGACAATATAAACGACATCGATCGGAGATTTGTTGACCTCCTTCAAGGCTTCAACCAAATCCTTCTCGAGGACATGCGATAGTGCCATGATATTGATACTGGTTTCATAGCCTCGTTCGTTAAATTTCTTAGCGAGGTCGATTCCTTTGCCTGCATCTCCCACATAACAAGCTACACGAATCAAGTCAAGTAAGCTGTCTTCTCTAGGAAGAATATCATCCTCGTCCACACGTCCAATATCCACCAATGCGGATAGCTTGGTAAAATCCTTATTCGTAATGACAGATTTCAAGTAGCTATCATCCAAGAAGCGCCAAGGACCCGCATCTCCCTTAAGCAGCTTAGGGGAATTCTTGTACCCGACTTCCATATATTCTACACCTGCTGTATTCAGAGCGGTGTATAGCTCTGATACAAATTCAGGAGTGAAATCCCAGTCGTTAACCAGACCTCCGTCACGAATCGTGCAGTCTACAATTTTGTTCTTTACTGTCATGATATGATCTCCTTTATGGTTTCATTGAGCGTATAATACTTTGTCGCTTTTATGCTTTTATGCACGAAAGCGATAGTGCTATAATACAATGAATGCTCACCCGATGTCAATATGCATGTACTTTTCGTATGGTGCCTATGCGATAATATAAGTGGAGATTGAGGTAATATGTTGCAATGACGTGGGCTTTCTCACCAGATATGTCTAGGCAAACGCACCCGTCCTAGAAGGACAGCGTAGCCGTTTACCCTGATTCGTATGATTTTTTTTCTACCCTCAATCTACGTATCCTCCCTTTACTCACCACACCAGTTACCGATAGAATAAGAATATATGCCTACGAAATAGTTTTATCGACATAAAGCGTAGCTATTTAAACCTTTCAGGAGGTCCGCAGTATGAGAATATGGCATGGATGGATTCTTATTATAATATTTACGCTAGTGTTAACTAGCTGCAGCGGCCGCCTTGTCACCGATGGGCAGGGAAATCCCAATATAATTAATACGTCAGATCAGGTGAAGCTGACCGTCATGCACAATTGGGTAGGACAGGATGGTAAAGCGATAGCAATGCGTCAGATTCTAGATGAGTTCAGAGTTACACACCCCCATGTTCTTCTCGAAGATGAGGGATTAGTCACAGAAGGTATGAAGACGAGATTACGCACACTTGCCGCTGCTAATGAGATGCCTGACTTATTCGTGATGTGGCCGGATGCGATGACGAAGGATTTTGTGGAAGGTGATTTAATTCAACCCATTGATGACTTCTTGAATAGTAAGCCCGAGTGGAGAGACCATTTTCTGCCCAAATCGTTTACTGACTTTACTGTGGATGATCACATTTATACGGTTCCGATGAATCTTGCTCCAACCTCGCTGATTTATTATAACGAAGCACTATTTAGTAAATATGATGTGAAGGTTCCTACTACTTGGGATGAGTTGCTGCAGGCTATTGAGATATTCAACAAGAATCAGATTATTCCTATTGCACTCGGTGCCAAGTCGGATTGGTTAATACAATCAACGATATTCAGCACATTGACGGACCGAATAATGGGCACGGATTGGTTGATGAAGGCTTTAAATCAGGAGGGTGCAACATTCTTGGATCCGCGATTTATTGAAGTGTTGCAGTTTTTGAGGGATTTCGCTAGGGCAGGAGCCTTTCAGAACAACGCGCTGCGAATTGATGATAATCAGATGATGGAGCTTTACTTCCAAGGCAGTGCGGCCATGTTCATTAATGGAGGTTGGGCTACATCCAATATTGTGAAGAATGCTCCGAAGGAAATTCAAGATCATACGCATGTTACGATTCTTCCGCTAATCGTAGGGGGTAAAGGCAAGGCGAATTCAACCTCAGGTGTGGTCGGAACAGGAATGGGGATCAGTAAGATATTGACTGGAGCCCGCAAGGAAGCTGCATTGGAACTGTTATATGCTTTAGCTGGTCCTGAAGGGCAGAGAGCAACGCTTGACAGCAGTACACTGGTAAGTTACAGAATGGAGCTTGATCCGAATAAAGCTCATCCCTTATTCATCGAATTGAACGAACTCATGCAGAATATCGAGATTACTCCTGTCTTTGATATTAAGCTTAGTGCTGCAGCGACAGAAGTGCTAAATACAGGGCTTGCGGATATATTGATCGGTGTTCGACCTTATGATATTGCATCAAAATTACAAGCAGCACAGGCTCAAGCCAAATCATTAGGAAATGATGGATCCTAAATATTAGACTGTATGCGCTGGAGGGATATCAATGATGCAATGGATGAATTCATCCTTGCGTGCGAAGCTATCGATTATTATGTTAATTTCCACGATGGTTCCCTTGCTCTCATTCGGAGCCTTTACGTATATCATTTCTTCGAATGTGACCGAAGCAAAGATGAAGCAATCGGGCATGGACACACTAGGTCAGATGGAAAGCAAGCTGGAATTTGTGCTGAATGATATTGAGAGTATGTCGATATTCCTACTTGGACAGAGCGATTTTCAACAGTTTTTAAAGGCTCCTCAGGAGGATAAACAAGCAAGGACACGGATTCTTAACTCCATGGCGAATTTAGCCAGCTCGAAGCCATATTTATCGAATATTCAGCTCTATCCCAATTCACAAGAGACTCCTCTATCGACATCCACGATCTATGAGTCGGAGCTAGAGAAGCAAATTGATATATTTCAAGTGAAAGATAAGACATGGACAGGACTTTATAACATGGTGGACTATGCAGGTGAACATAAGGTTATCTCGTTCATTCGCCCTATGCGTAGTATTTATACGTTTAAGAACATTGGTTGGCTCGTAATTAGTCTGGACGAGGACGTTATCTCGCAATATTGGTCTGAGCCCAGGCTGGGTGAAGGGCAAGGTCAAGTTGCTCTAATGAACGAAGAAGGTATTGTCCTATCCGCTACTGAGAAGGAATGGCTGTCACAGCCATTCGATACACACTATCCTGGTGTATGGTCCAAGCTGGGTCGAGGTTTATTCGGGGAGACCATTTCGGGGAAGGGTGAAGAGAAGAGGAATATTCTGTATTATCGAAGTGAGACTATCGGCTGGACGTTAGTTGGGACCATCCCATATGAGCTTAATCGCGCCCAGAACCGATTCATCCTGCAATTAACGGGGGCTGCGGTGGGGATTACGATTCTCATTAATGCCGGTTTAGTCTTGTTCGTCATTCAGAGAGTAACGAATCCGCTTCGGGTTCTAGCCCGCTTGCTTACGAAGATAAATCCAGATCAGCCTATGCCGCTATATCAGCCTAGCTCCACCGATGAGATTGGGAGATTAGGCCAGAGCTACAATATGCTAGGGAAGCATATTAAAGAGCTGAAGGAACAGCTCATACGTAATGAGACACGTAAGAAGGAAGCTGACATCCGTGCACTAGAGGCACAGATTAACCCGCATTTCCTATACAATACACTGTCCTCTATTCATTGGATGGCACTAATGACAGAAGAGAAGCGGATTGCAGAGATGGTAGGCGCCCTTGGTGATTTTCTGCAATTTAGTTTGAACAAAGGCAATGAATTCTGTCCACTGCATCAGGAGCTTTCTCATATCGAGAATTACACGCAAATTCAATCTATACGGTTTCCCAATAAGTTTGAGATCGATTACTTTGTTGACTCTGAGCTGCACGATAAGTATATGCTGAAGCTGCTTCTTCAACCTTTGCTTGAGAATTCTATGATCCACGGTATTCAGAAAAAGGAAGGTAAAGGAACCATAGCAGTGTATGTCGAGCGACAAGATAATCGGATGCATTATCAGATACTCGATGATGGCATTGGCATGACGGAGGAGAGGCTGTTCGCTGTGAGGAATAACCTAGAAGTCACGGATGATAAGGATGTACCGAATGAGAACTATGGACTGCGTAATGTGAACGAGCGGCTCCGTCTACATTACGGACCGGATTCTATTCTTCATATCGATAGTAGGCTCAATGGTGGTACGCGAATCGCATTTTCCATTCCAATTATGGAGGGACCTCATGAAAATCATGATCGTGGATGATGAAATCATCATCCGAACAGGCTTGGCTAAAGTCATCAATTGGCATGAGCTCGGTTTGGAGCTGTTAACGCCTGCGGCCTCGGCAGAGGAAGTATTGGAGCGTATTCCTACCGAACGACCAGATATATTGCTTACCGATATTCGCATGACCGGGAAGACTGGACTCGAGCTGGCCGAAGAAGCTAGGGTGATGCTCCCCAATCTCGAGATTATTGTCCTGTCGGGCTATGATGACTTCATCTATATGCAGAACGCGATACGTCAGAACGTAAGCGACTATCTGTTGAAGACGAGTAAACCAGATGAGATTATTCGAACGGTGTTGAAGGTCAAACAGCGCATTGAGCAGAAGTGGGCCATACAGAGTAAGGATCGTTATAAGGATCTTGCTGAGCAGCACCGCGTATTCGAGCGTTGGGTCGTTCTTGGAGATACCGCTGGCATGGATGAGGATCTGATTACTGATATGTTCTCGCCATTGGTGAGAGGATCTAAGCTTGAAGGTGATACTCAATCTCTCCGAGTAATATTGATCTCTGCCGAAGGTTGGGGATCTAAGGAGAACACGCGATCCTTATTATTATTCGCTATCGACAATGCTGTGAATGATCTATTGAAGTGCGTGACCTTCGTACAGAACAATCGTGTGGTTGTTGCAGTAAAGTCCGGCCATATCATAATAGAGCAGCAACAGCTGCGTTCCATCTTCCTGAAGATTGAGAGTGTGTTGAAGTGTAAGCTAACTATTGTTTGGGGCAAACCCGTTGAACTTCCGGTGGAGCTTCATATCTCTTACGAGACGGCAGAATTTGCATTTGGCTTCAAGCAGCTACTCTCTCAATCCGAATGGGAATATGCGGATATCGAACATCGCAAAGGTGGCAAAACCGTATGCAATTATGAGGATGAGAAGGAGCTTTCCTCTATATTGCTTGAAGGTGACCCCATGGCACTTAAGCGATGGGTACAACAATTTATCCAGATGCTCCTGGAGGACCCTGAGGTAACTCCACAATCCTTCGAAGCGTCTATACAATCTGCGTCCTTCGCTGCTCAACGCTGGTTGAATCGAGTTGTTGAGTCCATTGGTGCCGGAGCCACACAGGAGTTGAATTATGCGCCTTTACATTATCAAGTAGACCTCATGCCCAATGATGTGCTGTTTCAGCATCTCTATGCCATCATGAAGCTGTATCATAACCAGCTTTCAGAGGGGCAAGCTACTCATGTCTATAAGGCTATTGCTTATATTCAAGAGCATATTGGTGACAATCTGAGTTTACAGCAGGTCGCGAGCTTCGTGCATCTTCATCCAGGGCATCTGAGTGTCGTCTTCAAGAAGGAAAGTGGTATGACCTTTAGAGACTTTGTGATGAAGAAGAAGATGGAGCATGCCATGGATATCCTCGCCGTCTCACCGGCTAAGATCAGTGAAGTAGCCGCTGAGGTTGGTTATGATGATGTCAAGTATTTTGGGCAGATTTTCAAGAGGTATACGGGCAAGACACCTAGTGAATATCGTGAAGAAATGCTAACCCAGACTAGAGAATAAATAGTATAGGTTCGATATAGACTACCTTGGAGAATGAATCACTCGCCTCCATGGTAGTTTTTTTCTGTTGTGAATAAGCAAAAACCTTGTATTTTTTAACCTATCACCTTGTATTTCTCACCTATTCACTCTTAACTCGTGGGCTTATAGTTAATCCATGATAGATAAACAGAGAGAGGGGGGCTGAGTGATGGCAACCACCACATCATACGAGATAGAGAAACCGTCATTGTGGAAGAAAAAGAAGAAAAATAGCTACAGTACGAATTTAGCTGGTTATGTGTTTATTTCGCCATGGCTAGTAGGATTTCTACTGCTCACATTATGGCCGATTGGTCAATCATTCTATCTGTCCTTTACGGATTACCCGCTATTAGCTGATCCAGTCTGGGTAGGCGCCGATAATTACAAGAAAATATTCACCGATGACCCATTATTCACTAAGTCACTCGGCGTTACCTTTACATTCGTGCTATTTGCAGTTCCGCTTAGATTGATTTTCTCATTATTGGTTGCGATGCTTCTTGTTAAAGCCATGAGAGGTATGAATTTGTATCGGACAGCCATTTACTTCCCCTCATTAATCGGAGGAAGTGTTGCAGTAGCTGCATTATGGCGCAATATCTTCGGCTTGGATGGTTATGTGAACGAGGTGTTATCTTGGTTCGGTATTATTGGGAAGGGTTGGATTTCAAATCCGGATACTGCACTGGGAACCTTGGTATTGTTGAACACTTGGCAATTTGGATCAACGATGGTTATATTCCTTGCCGGATTGAAGCAAATTCCTAGTGAGCTATACGAATCCTCATCTGTTGATGGAGCATCGAAGGTAAGACAATTTTTCAACATTACGCTTCCGATGCTGTCACCGGTTATGTTCTTTAATCTGATATTGACTGTTATTGGTTCCTTCCAGATGTTTACCGCCGCCTACATCATAACGAACAAAGGTGGGCCGATTAATTCGACATACATGTATGCTGTATTCCTATATGAGAAGGCATTCAAGCATTATCAGATGGGGTATGCTTCCGCACTAGCTTGGATATTGCTCGCTATTGTGGGAATTGTGACGGCACTAAACTTCATTGCATCCAAGTACTGGGTGTACTATGAGAATGATGGAGGTGGGGATAAATGAAGATACACCGTCCAGCAATACTGAGACACATCTTCCTGACCGTATTCTCATTACTCATGATTTATCCGGTAATTTGGTGGTTAGGCGCGTCCTTGAAGAAGACCTCAGAGATGGCGTCATCCTCAATATGGCCAGAAATACCAATGTGGGAAAATTATACGAAAGGTTGGACATTTACTGGTGAGTACACGTTTACCAACTTCTTCGCGAATACGTTGATGATGGAATTCTGGAATGTACTTGGTGGTGTACTGACTGCTGCAATTGTAGCTTACGGTTTTGGTAGATTGAGCTTCAAGTTCCGTGGCTTCTGGTTCTCAATTCTTCTAATGACTTTGATGCTTCCGGGACAAGTTACTATCGTTCCTCAATATATCTTGTATAATAATTTCGGATTTGTGGATAGTTATATACCATTGATTCTGCCGCATTACTTCGGTGGAGGAGCGTTCTTCATCTTCTTATTAGTACAATTTATCCGCGGCATACCTAAGGACCTAGATGAAGCAGCGAAGATTGATGGTGCATCCGTGTATGGCATTTTCTTCCGGATCATACTCCCGTTAATTAAACCAGCACTCGTTACCGTAGCAATATTCACCTTCATATGGGCCTGGGATGACTTCTTCGCACAGGTATTGTACCTAAGCTCAATGAGTAAATTCACAGTTGGTTTAGCGCTCCGCAGCTTTATCGATCAGTTTGAAGTACAGTGGGGGCAGCTTTTGGCTATGTCATTGCTCTCTGTAGTGCCATCTACAATTATATTTTTCCTCGCTCAGAAACATTTCGTCGAGGGGATTACTACTACAGGCTTAAAAGGGTAAAAAGATTCACACAATTTAATTTAGGGGGAAAAGCGCATGAGAGTCCAAGGATTAGTTACAAAAGGTTTAGTTTTACTGTTGATCACAACATTGTTCTTCATTACAGCTTGCGGTAATAACAACAACGCGGCGAATAACACACCACCAGCTGTTGAGGACAAGAAAGATGAAAAACCAGCAGAACCAGCAGCACCTGCTAACGAGCCTAAGAAGCTAAGTATTATGTGGTGGGGACCTGATGCAAGACATGAAGCTACATTGAAAGCATTAGATATTTATACAGGACAGAATCCTAATGTTACATTTACTCCTGAATACCTAGCTTGGGATGCATTCTGGGCGAAATTGCCTACACTAGCAGCATCCAAAGCAATGACAGACGTACTTCAGATGGATGCAGCTTTTATTAATGAATATGTATCCAGAGGAACATTAGAGGATCTTTCGGATATCGATTTGACAGGTGTAGTTGATCCGAAGATCATTGAAAAACTGAAAATTGATGGAAAACTTTACGGTATTCCACTCAGTCACAATGGACAAGGCTTTGCTTTCAATAAAACAGCATTAGAAGCAGCAGGTGTTACACTTCCTAAGCTTGGCTGGACATGGGATGATTATTTCGCATTCGCCAGAGAAGCAACTTCAAAGTTGCCAAAGGGTCAATTCCCGATTACTTTCACTGACACATGGGATGGATACCAATATTACCAAACTTCAAACGGAAAAGGTCCTATCATGCAAGACGGTGGTAAAACTTTCAATCTAGACAAAGATTTATTCATGAAGTTCTATAATGAGCATGAAGCTCTACGTAAAGAAGGCGCTCTTCCTCCGGCTGACATGCAAGCAGCATTCCTTGAGAATGATGCTCAGGCTGATCCAGTGGCTTCCGGCAAAGTAATGATGATTGGTAAGTCAGTTGGTTCCGTAAGCGCACTTGAGCTATTGCTGCCGGGTCAAATCGATGTTGTTAACGTTCCAGTAGGATCTGCTGGCGGCGGTTGGGCACAGTCCACCATCTTCCTTGCAGTAAGCACAGATTCCAAGAACAAAGAAGAAGCGAAAAAATTCGTTAAATGGTTCATTACAGATCCAGAAGCAGGTAAGACACTAGGTATGACTCGTGGTATTCCAATTAACAATGAAGTATTCAAAGCTCTTGAGCCAAACTTAGAGCCTAAGGATATTCTTGGTAAGAAGCTAGCAGAAGCTGCTGCTCCTTATGCGTTACCGTTCTATGCACCTGCAGCTGGATATTCAGAGTTCATAGACTTCTTCAAGAATGAGATGGATGCAGTTATGTTCGGTCAGAAATCTGTAGCTGAAGCTTACGAGAGCATCAACAAAAAAGGTATGGATACAGCAGCATCAATTAAATAGTGTAAGTTGAATCGGCCGTCTCACAGGTAGTTCTATCTACTTGTGAGGCGGCTCTTTCTTGGCTAATAGTTCTGAACTTAACTGAGCAGGACTGCAAAAAGTGACATTCAGCTTTTGAAAATCCTTCGTATTATAAGTGATAATCGGTTCGGAGCCAACGGCTTTCACATGCTCAGCAAGATAAGCGTCTATAAAGTCAACATGATTTGTTGAGTATCGATCTAGTGCATGAATGATGACGTCCTTCTCGTCCACTTCAATTCCTCTTGCAGTAATGAAAGAGGTAAGTACTCCAGCAATATCTGATGGAGAGAATTGATAGTGGGGGGATTGTAGAACCCAGCAACATTCGGCAATGACCATGGATGCTACCTTGAGAATAATGAGTCCATCCTCGGCTTGTTTCATAAGAAGAGCAGTCTCGGGTGTCATGATGAGATGATCAGAGGTAATAAATCGAATAATAATATTCGTATCAATCCACACTGTAGGAGTTCTCAAAGGCTATTCCTTCTTTTCATTGGTTTTATGGTCTGCCAGATAGCTACGAGCCTTCCCACGTATATCGGAAAATTCTGTTTCATTAACTGGTGATTGTAATGCGCCGAGTAAAGATGACAAGGGTTTGGTCTTTATTACCTTCACACTTGCTTCATATTCACTCTTCGTTTCGAAGATTAGGTAGTCTCCCTCTTCCATGTTCATAGCTTTACGGATTTCGTTAGGGATTGTGACCTGTCCCTTGCTGGTGATTTTAGTTTTGGCTGACATTAGACTTCAACTCCTTCATATTCCTTACTTTATATTATATCCTTACTTATTGAATGGGTAAAGGAATATGTCTACTGATACACTAAGCAGGCATACTTCTTTTCATATACTTCACCTTATCATTCTCAAAATAAAGCCAGAAGGTTACAAAGTCACCCGTTAAATAACCCCAAGTTGTCTCTGTTTGTCTG
>JBBDTA010000155.1:0-2584 GCA_040904605.1 Paenibacillaceae bacterium | reverse complement strand
AGCTGAATAACATCCTTATTCCAACGGACCGCTTCGATCGAGCGGCAAGGAACCACGATTGATTGGATCCCAGCTACGATTGTTAGGATCCAGATAGGACCATAGGATTAACTGATCGGATTGTTGTTCATCTAACCCCTCGCTGTACCAGCCGCTCTCCAATCCATATCGATGTACTGCACCGGTTCGAGGATGGATGACAATGAGCTCATTCGAATGTTCGGTGCTTTCTCCTGGGTCATAATAGGGATTGCCTTCGAGTGTAAACAAGAGCCGATCTTTGTAAAAGCTAAGTTTACCGATGTCAGAGTAATCTTGCTGGAATAATGTATATGCGAAGTCGTTAGTTAGATCAATGGTGACAATACGAGCCCCTTGGACGATGAAGATTTGCCCGTTCGCCGAATCAACCACATAACTGTTCTCACCTGTAGGTGTCTTATTGTATTTACCATCGCCAGTACCTCTGGAGAAATCAATCGTATCCTTCCACTGGCCATCTGGGTTGAATCGGTGTAACCGATAATCCGAGAGGACGAGAATCTCATCTTGATAAGGGAAAATCCTAACGATAGCACGCCCAGACTGAGGATTGCCGATAAATATGGTTTTGTATTGTTTGCTCGCGGGATTGTAGGTGATCAACTTACCTTGACCTGTATACACCCAATGGGTTCCAAGCTTCTTGTCTATATAGTGAGATATCTTAGGAAATAATTGCTCAGAAGGCTCCGCTGACTTAACTTTGACCGGAATATCTTCAGCTTCATCGATCCAACTCAAATTAAGATCGAGGGTAGTTATACCTTGTAGGCTTTTCACTTGGAGTTTATCCTTATCTATTATGACAATATGACTCGGTGTTGAAAGGGGATACTCAGCGATAACCTCAAGCTTATCATCCAGCTTAATGACTCGGTCCCCGTAAGTATCAGCAACATACCAGTCTGTACCTATTCTCGTATAATCTAGCGCTGTATATCCATTGTTACCCTCACCATGAGTGAACGCAGTAGTAATGGGAAATTGGCCTAATAATGATAACTTACCATCCTTTACTTGATAGAAGTTATCTCCGATCAACATATGCCATGTGCCTTCAATCGAGCGAATTTGTGGAATATTGTAAAAATCGGGATCACAATCTAAGATACATTCCGACTCCGATTGGCGGTTGGCTGCATCTGAAACTTCCTTCGGCAGTTCCTCGCTCTTCCATATATGCTCCGCGATCTCAGCTGGTAATGCTGCTTCATTCAAGAGCTCCCAATCCTCCTTAGCCCTCTCACCAACGGAGGAAGTAAGAGTCGCAGGAAGATCCTGCATCCACAGCTCGTTCAATGCTCCACGCCCATTCAGAAGATCGAATACAGATAAGTATCTTTTGATACCATTTGACTCTAGCGCTAGTAAGCCATGATGATCATCAACAGGTTGACCCGGCAGTTCGTAGGCTCTATGTTCAGGGTCTGAATAGAGAGGGCCTTGACGGCTCTCGAAGCGAATTGTCTTCAATGTATTCCCATCTATTCTATAAAAGTGACGCATGTTAACCATTCTCCACTCATCGTTAAGCAGCTCTTCAGTAGGATGTAGGGAAGTTCCATTGCCCATAGTGGGGTATGACATAGAAGCCGTATTCGTAATAGGACCGTCTGTCCATATGAGTGGGTAGGCATTGCCTAGAATATCAGTCTTCAGAGCAACATTTATGAGCTTCACCCCCGCATAACGGATTGCATTACGATAATTGTCAGCACCGGAATGATATACGAGTAGAGTTCCACGGTCATCTTCATAAGCATAGATTGAGCTGCCGTCAGCGAGAGGATAAGGAGTTTCTTTCTGAAAATGTTGCACATCCACCGTAGCTTGCGGTCGATTGTTCAAATAATGCATCTTGTAATATGATTCATCATTACGAGGGATTTCTAGGTTGACATAAGACAACCGACTTTCTCCAGCAGCGTAGAAGTACTCGTTGAAGTGTACGTTATCATTATCTTCCACCAAGAGGAATAACTCAGCAGCCTCGACGATCGTTACAGTGAGCAGCTTGCCAGGGTCAATGAAGGCGTCCTCCAGCTTCAGAATGGATGGTTGAATGGCCTCGGTATCACCGAGATCAATCGCATACCATTCACCGCGCATATAATTGTCTGGGTTACCTTGGTGAATAGGAATAGCAAGCAGCAGTGTGTTGCCACTCCGCCAGTAATAGCTGTCGGCAGCCTCAATATTCAGCAGTATTGTTCCTTCGTCTTGAGTATTGTCTAATGATAGGGAGCGTAACATACCGTCCTGAATATAGATCGATTTTTTCATTTTTTCATCTTCATATAACAACAAGGGCTCCTCAGGGTGAGACGGGAATCGGCGGTCGGCTAGCGACCACGTGCTCATCTCCGCCCAAGCATCGGTTAATGGTGAAGGAGGGATTTCTTGTTCCCTGTTATATAGAGAAATCGCGATAACAATAAGAAGAAAAGCTGTGATCGACACGGCTGTAAATAATCGTTGTTTCAATGGAAAGACTCCCCTCAGGACTATAAACTGGGAAAATATGACTCAACTATTGGACGTA
>JBBDTA010000154.1:11261-15932 GCA_040904605.1 Paenibacillaceae bacterium | reverse complement strand
GTTGGAAATATGTAATCTGCCTCAATGCCCAATTCCAGCTGATGTTGCATATATTCGTCGATCCCACTCACACCCGTCAATATGAGCGCAGTCGGACACCCCGCCGCACTCCCAGCAGCAATATCCGTTCTTACATTATCACCAACCATCCACACCTCTGTGGCCGTTAGCTTCATTCGTTCAATCGCATATTTCATCATAATTATTGAAGGTTTACCGATGATGATCGGCTCCTCATCGGAAGCAGTACGAATAGCTGCGGCAAGCGAGCCTGCTCCTGGTAAGAACGTTGTATCCGATGGTAAACGCACATCCGGATTCGTCAGGATCGATTGTGCTCCCGACCGAATGAGTGTTACCGCGGTTAGCAACTTCGCATAAGTGAATTCCCGATCAAGTCCTTGTACAACATAATCGGCATCCTCTTCACTGATCATATAACCTGCATCCGTTAGAATGCTCGTTAATCCACTCTCTCCCAAACAGAATACCCGCTTACCCTTCTGTTGCTCATTTAGATACATGACAGTAGCTTGAGATGTAGTGAAAACCTCATGTGAATAAGCTTGTATCCCCATCTCCTGCAGATGATGGCTGACTTCTTCAGGCCGCCGTGTTGAATTGTTCGTCATGAACAACAGTGGGAGGCCATTATCGCGGATTGTCTGAACGAATTCAATCGCATAAGGAAGCAACATTCCCCCTCGGTACAACGTTCCGTCTAAATCAATAATAAATCCCCTGCGATTTCCTATCATTGTATCCTCCAATTATCTAATAGTAGCAGAATCCTGCTAGAAAGTAAGCAAATCGACATCTCCACTGACCCCACGATAAACCTTTGCCATCAATCGTGCTCTCCGCTTATGCAATTGCTCCAATAACTGTCGGTCTTTGTCCGAAAGTCGGCGGATCGCCTGTCGTTTCTCCGCTCGATTTAGCGCCTCCTCTACCAGATCAAGTGCTTCACTAAATCGTTTACATTGATGCTCATAGTACATCGCCAATTCAATAAGTGGTTGTAGCGTATGGAAAGAATGCAACGCCTGCCCGATACGACCGATTCCTGCAGCTTCATTCCACAGTAGAACCGCCTGCTCAAACTGTCTCCTTTTCTTATAAAGTGTCGCTACCGGCAACAAATATTTGCGTCTTGATTCCGCCGGTCTCTTCAGCAATTCAACGAAAGCATCCTCCGCCAGCTCTGGTAAATTCGCCTGATCAAGCCAAATTCCTATCCGATATACATCATCCGTATGCACATTCGTTAAATCCAATTGACCAGCAAGAATCGTACCCAGATGGTTAGCTAATGTAGCCAGAGTGAGCACGTCTAATTCATTATGCAAGAACACACCCTCGAGCGGTCCCACGTCACCATCAGACAAATACTGAAAATAAATCATTGGTGCGTACGCACCCGACACATCATTGTGCCTTCGTATGCCTAACCGCTGCTCCTCCACATTACTCAATCGACAAGAGATAATACTGTTCTTCCATAGATTACGCGAAATATATAACAAATCTAGCTGCTCAAATTCACCATCTGCGAACGGAATCCGGTTAAGCACATAACGATTCTTAACAATAGGCCAATCAAACGTCCTGCCATTATAACTAACCAAATGTGTGAATCTCTGAATGAATTCATGAAAATACAGCAGCATCGCTCGTTCCTCACCCGGATGGCGAATGAATAACTGCATAGCAATAAATTCAGTGTCCGTATAATACCCATATCCAATCATAAACGGGACGTTACCTGCACCAACACCAAGACCAGTCGTCTCCGTATCGAAGAATAATAAATCTTTATAGGATTGAACGGACTTCATAGATTGAAAGCGCTTGGATATCCGGCTTAACAGGTCATAACCTTCAGCTAATTGCCCCAAGGTATAATGACCATGCTTATAATCTAATGAGTATCGGTATTCACGCACAACGAAGCTGCCCTCGTCCGTCTGAACCACACGACTGTTCGAAGGAAGCGATAGGTCTCTAGTCTTCTTCTCCGTAGACTGAATCGGTGATGTGCTGCGCAAACGCTGAAGCCGGTCTTGCAGATTACTCATGTTACCTTCTCCCCTAACCCTCTTAAAAGGTCAAGCGCATGTTGCTTACCTAATAACCCTACCTCTTCGACAGGACCAACACAGGCCGGACAGCCACTTAAGCAGGTACACTTGCGAATTAATCGGGTTGCTTCCTCCAGCAGATTTCCATGTAGCTCGAAGAGCCGTTCACTTAGCCCAATTCCACCTGGATACCGGTCATAGAAGTAAATCGTCGGCTTCTTACTTTGTGTGGCCTTCACCTGCGGAACAACTCGTATATCCATCGGGTCACACATCAGATATAACGGCGCAATATGTACTAACACATTAGCCAATCCTAACAGCGCAAATTGCAGATCATTCGTTGATCTTCCCGAAGTTACTGACTCTTCAAGCGTAAACCAATAGCTGCTTGTATGCAGCTGTTCTTCGGGTAGATGAATCGGGCCCGAGCCGATATTCTCGTGCGTGCGTAATTTAATTTTTTTGAAAATAGTAGGTTTAGCGTTCACAGTCACTTCACCGTAATATCGCGATAAACCGGGATGCTCACGTTCGCGGTCCACATGTAACACATGCAGATCAATCGCCATATTCGCATCTGTGAAGTAATCGACCTTAACCTCTCGAACAAACGCTTTCTTCTCCTCATAATCGAGCTTCTCCACTTGAAATTGAACTCCCTCATGGATATAAATCGCCTCATCATGAATCATTGTAGGTGCACTGAAGCGATCCACCTCACCAATGACCTTGGGGCCATGCGTTACATCAATAATAACGAAATTCTCCTGTGCAGCAGACCGCAGCGAGATATGATTAGCTGGGAACGCTTGATCCATCCAATACCAGCGATTGTTAACCTGGTGAACTACCCGCTCCTCTTGCAGAAATTCAAGTACATCCGTTAGAGACTCTCCGCCGAACTTCTCATCCTGCTCGAATGGAAGCTCATAGGCAGCACACTTAATATGATCAATGAGGATGATCAGATTGTCCGGATGAATTCGGGCTTGCTCCGGTGGACGATCGAAGAAAAATTGTGGATTCTCAATAATAAACTGATCCAGAGGATTGCTGCTTGCCACAAGGAACGTTATAGAGCTCTCACAGCGCCTACCTGCCCTTCCAGACTGTTGCCACACACTTGCGATCGATCCAGGGTAACCATTCAATACACAGGCTTGAAGCTGTCCGATATCAATACCAAGCTCAAGCGCATTCGTACTTACGACCCCACGAATCTCACCACTACGAAGACCTCGTTCAATTTCCCTCCGTTGCTTCGGCAGATAACCGCCTCGATACCCACGGATCGACTTACTACCCAACTCCGACTTCACCATATCCTGTAAGTAGGTTAACAACAGCTCTACTCGAACTCTGCTACGAGCGAACACAATGGTCTGGATACCATTCTTCAACAGACTTGCCGCCAGCTTCTGTGACTCCAGAACACTGCTTCTGCGTATCCCAAGCTGTTTGTTAACAACTGGCGGGTTATAGAACACGAAGTGCTTCTCCCCAGCAGGCGCTCCATTATTATCAATGAGAACCGTCTGTTCTTCGATTAAGCGTTCTGCATGCTCCTTCGGATTATCTATCGTTGCCGATGCACATATGAATTGTGGATTAGAGCCGTAAAATTTGCAGATCCGTTTCAAGCGTCGAATGACATTAGCCACATGGCTACCGAATACACCTCGATATGTATGTACCTCATCGATGACGATATATTGGAGATTCTCGAACAGCTTCACCCACTTGGTATGGTGGGGTAATATCGCTGAATGCAGCATATCTGGATTCGTAACGACGACATGACCCGCATTGCGAATCGCCTGGCGAACCGTCGGAGGTGTATCTCCATCATACGTATGCGTCTTAATATCCGCGTCCATCCGATTCACGAATTCCTGCAGCTCTGCTACCTGATCCTGCGCCAGCGCCTTCGTAGGGAATAGATATAACGCTCTAGCACTATCATCCTTCAGAATGGCTTGAAGCACAGGTAGATTATAACAAAGCGTCTTACCCGACGCTGTAGGGGTTACAGTAACCACATGGTGACCCAAAGTTACCTGTGCAAAGGCATCGTACTGATGCGTATATAATTGCGTAATACCCTTGTCAGCAAGAGACTTGCGAATCTTCGGATGCAAGCCAACAGGCATATCCGCATACTTCGCTTCCCGAACAGGAATCGTCCGCCAGCTGGTCACCTGCTCCATCAGCTCAGGTGATAAGCGAAGCTGCTCGATCCATTCTTCTATCGTTGTAGTTTTCCCCGTTATACGATTCATTCGGCGGCTTCTCCTTCGAGCTATTCCTACCTTATATACTAACAGAATATATGTTCGGGTGACAATACAAAAAAAGTAATCTTTTTACTTCTACCATTCTACAATTTCCGCCCCATTGTGACGTAGCTGTCGATTCCTGCGATTCCCCGGGAAACTATAAAGCAAGATAACTAAATAAAGGCACCCGTTCTAATGGCTTTAAAGGATGTCCATAAGAGGTGCAATATGAAGGTGGAAAAGCGATTGACTCACCTTTGAGCATTCGAATCGCTACGACATTAAGAAAACTCCCGATCAGGAGACCGAAG
>JBBDTA010000154.1:0-11161 GCA_040904605.1 Paenibacillaceae bacterium | reverse complement strand
GGTTTCCATTGGGTTCCCTGTGGGGAGAAAGAGTTATTACCCAAACGCCTGTAGTAAATGCAGCACTACACATCTACTTGGAATCAAATAAAATAAGGTCGGTTGATAAGTAGTTCGAATTGCCTACTTCCTTCAATTGTATGCTCGCTCCAAGCTGGCAGAATGAATGTATCGCATCCGCATACCCACGCTCAATATGCTCAACACCTGTTAAACGAGTTGTCCCTTCTGCCATTAACCCAGCAATTAACAAGCTCACACCCGCACGAATGTCTGTAGCATGCACCCAATCTCCATGTATTGGAGTCCCTCCTTGAATGAAGGCACTTGCACCTCTCACTTCAATAGATGCACCCATTCTTCTTAATTGATCAATATGGCTAAATCGTTTAGGATATACTTTGTCGTTAATAATACTACGGCCTGGTGCACGAAGTAGCATCGCAGTGAATGGTTGCTGTAAATCCGTAGCAAATCCAGGATACATCCCTGTTCTAATCCTTGCAGCCTTCAGCGTAACGTCACCGTTCACCTGGATAGATTGTTCGCCAACTGCAACCTCCAAGCCAATTTCTTTAAGCTTCGAAATACACGAGCCCAGATGCTCAGGAATAATACCATCTACAGTCACAGACCCTCTCGTAGCGCCTGCCGCAGCTAGGAAGGCTCCAGCGATTAGTCGATCAGGTATAACCTGATACGTACAGCCTGTGAGTTTCTCAACCCCCTCAATACGAATCCTGCTGGTCCCTGCTCCACGAATTCTGGCTCCCATCTGATTCAGTAAATTTGCTGTGTCCACCACTTCAGGATCAGTAGCTGCGTTCCTCAGAATGGTTGTTCCAGAAGCAAGACATGCTGCGAGAATCGCGTTCATCGTCGCGCCGGATGTAATAACATCGAAGAAGATATCGGCTCCCTGTAGACGAGCTGCCTCAACCGTATAATATCCTTCACAGAAAGTGACTTTTGCCCCAAGGGCTTCTAAAAACTTCACGTGCTGATCAATCGGTCTAGAGACAAAATCATCCCCACCAGGGTAACCAATCGATACCTTGCCACATCTTACAAGTAACGCACCAATAAAGTAATATGAAGCACGGTATGTAGAGGTAAGATTCATGTCTAGCTCACCGCTGAATAAATGGCTGGAATGAATGACGATATCTCCATTAGGTTCTCTATGTAATGTAATGCCAATGCCCTTCATAATCTCTTCTATCGCAAACACATCGTATATATGAGGAATACCGGATAAGGTAACGGGTTCATCGGTTAAACATGCAGCAGCCATCAAAGCCAGAGAGCTATTCTTGGAGCCTGGGATTTTGATCGTGCCGGCCAATGGATTGCCTCCATTGATTTCAATATATTTCATAGGTTCATCTCACTTTCGCTATTAAAAACCGTCTTAATATTACTTGGTTGGTTGAAATTTGTCAACAATTGGACAATATAACACTTTTGTGATCATTTAGATTCCCTTGAGATGTATAATCCCTAAATAGGTTAGGGCATCTTAAACTGTCGGATCGTCATTCGAACTGACGATGTTGAACAATAACTTCAACAAGGGAGGACAGCATCCATGGCTAAACCAGATAACCGTGCAGACAATGTACAGAAGCAACAAAGAAATGTTCAGAATACCATCGAAAACCTAGATGAGTCTGAGGAATACCTAGCAGAGCATGCAGACGAAATTTCAGGTCAGGAACTGAGTAATTTGAAGAATAAGAATGGTAACCGTCGACAAAGCATAGAAGGCCTTCGCAACGAAATTAAAGATGAAGCTTCCGATCAAGGATTAAAAGAGTAGACTTACCCGTATATATCCATCGTAGATGTTTAAACACACAATAAAAAGAAGCGGTGAAATGGTTACTACCTTTTCCTCTGCTTCTTTTTTCATAGAACATCTTAGAACATTATCCCATGATTAGTCCTTAATCACTATAGGACTTAAGGCATTTTTTCTAGCAATGGCATAGGACCAGAAATCGATCGCTACATAGCTATTAATGAATGTTTCTTGTGCTTCTCTTAACAACATTTCAGTGGAATCGTCTTGATAGCGTGAGCTGATATGGGTCATGATTAATGTCCCTACTCCACCTTGTAATGCCACTCGAGCAGCATCATCGGTTGTTGAGTGATGGTACTCATGAGCTAGATGCTGGAGATTCCTAGAGAAGGTAGCTTCATGTACGAGCACATCAGCACGCTCTGCCAGCCGTAGTGTATTCACACAAGCACGGGTATCACCCATAATCGCTACCACCCTGCCGGGCACTGAACTACCAATGAAATTAGTTGCGATTAAGAGCGTTCCATCACTCAGAGTTACATCGATTCCCTGCTTCAATCGGCCATATTCTGGTCCAGACGGAATACCTAATTCAGCTAATTTGCGATACTCTAACTTGCCTGGTCGGTTCTTCTCTTCTACACGATAACCAAAGCTCTCAATTCTATGGTCTAACAACGCGGCATATATCCGATAAACCTCATCGTCATAAATGGACAACAGCTGGTCTGGATCGCTTGTGCCATCGAACTCAATCACTTCAAGCTTATACTCGAGGTGTGATTGACTGGTTACCAGCGCAGTCTCTATATAATTCTTGATCCCTTGCGGGCCGAATACCGTGAGAGGCGATTGAACGCCTTGATGAGCACGACTTATTAACAGCCCGGGCAAACCAAACAAGTGATCACCATGAAGATGGGTAATGAATATTTTCTCCAGCTTACTGAGCTTCAGTGACGCCCTCATGAATTGATGCTGGGTGCCTTCTCCACAATCGAACAGCCAGATCGCTCCACGGTCTCCTAATAAACGAAGCACAATCGAAGTCACATTCCTCTGATTGGAAGGCATACCTGCTCCCGTTCCAAGAAAAGTCAATTCCACTGTACTTCATCCTCTCTTTATGTCCAGCTGAGTTCTGTATTTATACTTTCTCTACGTTAAAATATTGGGCCTGAGGATGCGCGAATACCATAGCAGAAACAGATGCTTCAGGCTCCATCATAAAACCTTCTGTTAATTGTATGCCCAAATCCTCCGGTTTTAATAGCTCGAACAATGGACCCTGATCGTCCAAGTTCGGACAAGCTGGGTAACCAAAGGATACCCGTATACCTTGGTAACGAGCACCATGTCGCTGCTTCATCGTCATATCCGTCGGATCCGAGAAGCCCCAGACATCGCGCATAATATGATGAATTCGTTCCGCTAAGCCTTCTGCCGTTTCTAAGGCAGTCGCTTGTAAAGCATGGGAGCGTAGATAATCACCCTCATCCTTCCACTTGCCAGCAAGCTCACGAATTCCTGCACCTGCGGTAACGATAAGGAAGCCTACATAATCCATAACCCCACTCTCAACCGACCTTAAGAAGTCAGCTAAGCACAAGTAAGGTTCAACCTGCTGCCTTGGAAAATGGAACGTTTGGACCACCTTCGTATGGTCTTGTGAATCGTAAATAAGAATACTATCTCCTGAAGATTGAGCAGGGAAAAATTGATACATGCCGTTCGTTGTAATAATCCCCTCCCGCCCAGCCTCTTGCAGGATATCATCCACAACTCCCTTGAGCTGTACGGCCTTCGCGTTCTTCGCTGCGAGCAGCTCATCAACATTGCCCTTAATACCAAGATGATGTCCCATGAGCATCTGCATATTAATGTATGGAACGATGTGAGGTATCGGGTAATCTCTCATTACATGGCGATCCAAATCGGGGGGTACATAAACAGGCACTGTATGTTCAATATTAGAACGTAACACACGGGACAAAGCTGGCAAATCCTTCTCTTGCTTACCGGCATCCATCACATACGATTCCTTGCTAATCCGCAATTCCTCTATGAGTCGTAGACGTTGTTCAGGATCACTGAGTTGATTCGCAAGCTCTAGACCGAACATCGCATCCTTCGCATAGAGCACCATTCCATCATATTCAGGACCAATTCGTTCTTTGGTGAATTTACGGGTTAATGCTGCTCCACCTACAAGAATCGGTACATCGATTCCTGCATTCTTCAGATCCTGAGCTGTAATAACCATCTGTTGGGCAGACTTCACGAGTAATCCGGATAAGCCAATCGCATCTGGTTGTTCTCTACGGTACGCTTCGATCAAATCTTGCGGCGGAACCTTGATACCCAGATTTATAATCTGATATCCGTTATTCGATAAGATAATCTCTACGAGATTCTTACCAATATCATGCACGTCACCTTTGACCGTGGCTAGCAATATTTTACCCTTAACCGAGGTTTCAGACTTCGCCATGAACGGCTCTAGGAAGCCAACAGAAGCTTTCATCACCTCTGCACTTTGCAGCACCTCAGCTACGATCAATTCGTTATTATTGAATAGCTTACCGACTTGATCCATACCCGCCATTAGAGGACCATTAATAATATCTAACGGCTTACTCGACTTCATCGCTACTTCTAAATCAGGGATTAGTCCTTCTTTAGTCCCTTCGACAATGTAGTAAGCTAAACGTTCGTTTAGTGGTAAATTGGCTATCTCGTTCTGCTTCTTCTCCACCTTAACTTCACGATAATAGGCTACGAAGGCATCGAGTGTTTCTTTATTCGTTCTGAAGATCAAATCCTCAGCTAGCTTGCGACCTTCTTCAGGAATCGAGGCATAACGCTCCAGCTTCTCTGTGTTCACAATCGCGTAATCTAGACCAGCCCTCGTGCAATGAAATAGGAAAACCGAGTTTAGCACTTCACGCCCCGCCTCTGGAAGACCAAACGATACGTTACTCACTCCAAGAATTGTCATGCAATTAGGGAATGCTTGCTTAATTAAGCGAATCCCCTCAATGGTCTCTTCAGCAGCACCAATATATTGCTGATCGCCTGTTCCAACAGGGAAAACTAATGGGTCAAAGATAATATTCCGTTCATCAATCTCATATTTTTTCACAAGCAGATCACGAGAGCGTCTAGCCACAGCTAGCTTGGAATCACGTGTAACAGCCATCCCCTTCTCATCAATGGTTCCCACAACTACAGCGGCACCATATTGACGAATGAGCTTGGTCATATGATCGAACTTCTCTTCGCCATCCTCGAGGTTGATTGAATTGATAATTGCTTTACCTTGCGAATATTTCAGGCCTAGCTCGATCACCTTAATATCCGTCGAATCGAGCACTAACGGCGCTTTAACCTTCCTTACCACATGATAGAGGAACTCCTTCATATCTGCGGTTTCGTCGCGGTCTGGATCCTGTAAGCAAATATCGATAACATGTGCTCCACCTTTGACTTGGGCACGTGCAATCTCTGATGCTTCTTCATATTTACCTTCACGAATGAGTCGTTTGAATTTGCGCGAACCCAGAACATTCGTTCTTTCTCCTACCATGAGAGGACGGTTGTCAGGCTCTACGAATACAGCCTCAATACCAGAAACCGCGGGAGGATGAGTCCCCATTACTGTTCTTGGCGGGTATTGTTTCATCGTCTCTACTAAAGCGCGAATATGCTCTGGCGTTGTACCACAGCAGCCACCTGCAATATTAAGCCAGCCTTGTTCAGCAAATCCAGACAGCTTCTTGGCTAGGGATTCTGGTGACTCATGGTAATGACCATCTTCATCAGGTAATCCTGCATTTGGATAACAGCTAATTGCTGAGTTGGAAATTTCAGACAAGGTTCGAATATGATCCCGCATAAACTCTGGGCCCGTTGCACAGTTAAGACCTATAGAAATAGGCTTCAGATGCTCTAATGAGATGTAGAATGATTCGATGTTCTGGCCTGCAAGCGTTGTGCCCATCGGTTCAATCGTTCCAGATATCATAATAGGCAGCTTTACGCCTAATTTATCAAAAGCACGTAAAATCGCTAGACTTCCAGCTTTCACATTTAATGTATCCTGTGAAGTTTCTAATAAGACAGCATCCACACCTGCTTCAATTAACGCCAGAGCTTGCTCATGATAGCTATCGGTCAATTGTTCGAAGGTAACACCGCCTGTTACCGACAATGTCTTCGTTGTGGGTCCCATAGCTCCAGCTACATACCGCGGATGCTCAGGAGTCGAGAATTTACGAGCTGCATCGACGGCCAGCTTCGCTGCTGCAGTAGTGATTTCATACGCTTTATCCTGAATGTCATATTCGGCCAGAACGATACTTGCCGAACCGAATGTATTCGTCTCAATAATATCAGCACCGGCTTCTAGATATGCTTCATGAATGTCCGATATCACATCAGGACGAGTGAGCACGAGCATTTCATTGCAGCCTTCTAATGCTTCGCCGCCAAAATCATCATCCGTTAAATTTCGTTGCTGAATCATGGTGCCCATTGCGCCGTCTAGAATAAGTATTTTATGCTTCAGTGATTGTTCTAATGTAGGTTTATTCATAGGTTTATCGTCCTTTCTCGAACATCCAAGCTATTAAAAGCACAGTTTAAACAATAGTCTATCAGATTTATCGGATTAACGAAAGACGTTCGTGACACCTTTGTATGAATCGTCTATAATACAGTTGAAACGAAGAATTAATTTGTAAATGAGGGATGAGACATGGCCGAAATTCGTATTCGAAATACGAACGAACGCATCCAAGGTGAAGATAAAGTTAAGGCATTTCTGGATAGTCAGGAAGTGTTATACGAGCATTGGAACACCAAGAAAGTTCCAGAACTACTAAGATCGAAATTTGTTCTTTCCGATGATGACAAACAAGACATCCTTAATGCATTTGATACGGAAATTCGCGAACTAGCTGCACGTCGTGGTTATCAAACCTGGGACATTATTGCCCTATCTGATGCCACACCCAACCTAGAAGATTTACTCAAAAAATTCGAACAGGTGCATACCCACCTCGAGGATGAGGTTCGTGCCATTACAGCAGGTAAAGGTATCTTTATTATTAAAGGCTCCGACGATGTTGGTTACTTCGATGTTGAATTAGTTGCTGGTGATATTATCTCTGTACCTGAGAACAAAGCGCATTTCTTCACATTAATGGATAATCGTCAGATTGTAGCTGTTCGTCTCTTTATTGAAAAAGAAGGCTGGGTCGCACACCCATACGAAGATCCCACTTTCCAGAAGGCATAATCAGCTTGCATATATAAAAACCGTTATAGGATGCGAATCCGTTAACGGTTTTTTGAACATATCAGAATTTATAATTTTTTTCATAAATTTATTCTGATATGTCTTAGCAAACTCATCCGTCCATAAGGACGGCGAAGCCGTTTACTCTTGTCTGTGCATTATGAAATTTGATCAATGATTGCGAATAATTGCTGTAGGTGGGACACCTCGAATTTAGGAATAATATCATCATTACGAATTAACTTGTGTCGGTTCACCCATACATTCGGCATACCTATAGAATTGGAGCCAAGAATGTCAGTTGTTAGCTTATCGCCAACCATGAGTCCCTCATCTGCTCGAATATCTAGTAATTCCATCGCATGTTGGAATATAGAGGCTGACGGCTTACCCTTACCATGATTACCAGAGATCACAATATGATTGAAGTATGTGGCTAGATTAGATACAGAAGCAATCTTCTCATTCTGTAAATCAGGAGATCCATTCGTTAATAGGAGTAGCTTATACTTCCCCTTCAGTTCATCTAACACCGGGAAAGTTTCCTCATAGACAATCGGTCGATTCCTTCGTTCTGCTGCGAACATCTCACCTAATTCAAATCCGAGTTGAGGATTGTCCATTCTGCATGCATGCAGCCCATTCGTCCAAGATTGTGTCCGATATTGTGGGGCGAGCCGCTCAAGCTGACGGAAATTCTCATCGACTCCCTCAGTAAAATTAGCCCATAAACCTTCAAACGGATTAATACCGATCATCTTGGTAAAAGGAAATGTATCGTAAGATTCATATAGCTGTCTAGCCTCAGCACGAACGGCATCCTCAAGCTTCATGGCATCTACTCCTGTCTGCTGTGAAGCATACTCACAAGTAGCCTGAAAAGCCTCCTTCACACTGCGGTCATCCCACAAGAGAGTATCATCTAGATCAAATAAAATAGCTTTTATACGCATGCTTTGTCTCCCTCTCTATTCCATCGCTACACTAAATTAACAATGTTAACCTTATTCCTAGCAGCAAATTCCTGAAGCTCTATTGCCATCTCGTTAATGTTATACCGATTAACAAACCGAGAGAATACCCATTTCTTAGAGCTGTCATTGAATTCGATGATAACCATACCTGGTTGAATTTCAATCTTACTAATCTCTTCTGCTTTTTTGATTCGAAGTCCTGCAAATTTTCGTGTAGTCAAGCTAGATTTATCTATCCCTAAGAAAGGCCGGCGCAAGAAAAATACAGTCAATGCTAATAATAGATACATAATAACCGTAACCCAATATAAGGTATTTCGATCCACATCCCAGAAGGTAACCATATAGAAAATACCAATAACAAATAGGAATAAGGACAACATCCAACTGCGCCCTTTTTGCTTATCATCTTTGCTAGTCGATTGAGAAATAGGCGGTTGACCATTTCGCTTTCGTTGTAAATTAACCTTCTTCGCATTCCTCTCGACCTGTCGTCTCCATTTACTAGCCATTCTAATCTTCCTCCTATTTGTAAATCAGATGTTGTGACTAACAAGAACATGGATTTGCAGCCCAGAGTTATCTGGTGTAAAAATTTAGATGAGTCATTTATAATTTGGGTTCTTCATCGACAATCTCAATATGATCCAGTTGAGTTCTAAGGGATGATTTAATAGCAGTCAAGTAGATTTGTCTTAATTCAGCCTGTTCTATTCGTTGCTCCTCACTCAAACCAATCAACTTCTGAATACGATACAATTCGTTAATTCTGGCAATTGTTTCTTGGATATTCAATAATTCCACCCCTCACTTTCCACAAACATTACTTTGCCATGATGACTTATCAAAGTCAAGCAAGAACACACAAAAAACCAGTCCTAAGGACTGGTACTATTATAGGATATTCAAGGTAACAAAAGCCTCTGTCCTTCGAACAATATGTTCGTTTTTAATTGATTAATTAATATAATCTCGTTCACATATTCACGAATATCGATGTGGGCTGGACCATACAGCTTAGCAATCATCCATAATGATTGTCCGGAGTCAACGATGTGTGTTTCATATAATGGAGCTGATTCAACGTTAACTGATAATGGCTCGTCATTAGTAGCGGATGCATGCATCACAGCTCCGAATACAAAGCTAAGTATGAATAATATAAGGAAGATACTTAATTTCAGCATGGGAATTCGCACTTGCGTATGACTCATTGATTTCTTCTGAGTAAATGAAGATCCATCTAAATAATATCCACCGCTTGCTGTATACATGTCCATTCCTCCCAAACGTCTGTTCCAGAACTTTTGTTCTGTTATTAGAATATCACGAACGAGTGTTTGTGTCAATAATTATTAGAACGAATGTTTGTACAAACCTTTGTTCTATGTTATGATTACATTAATAATATTTCTATTTATGAGGTGATCAGTAATGTCGAAGATTTCCAATCGTCAACAAGCCATTTTAAGTTTCATTAAAGATGAAGTTAGAGATAAGGGTTATCCACCTTCCGTTCGTGAGATTGGAGAAGCTGTTGGACTTGCTTCAAGCTCAACTGTACATGGACATCTGGAGCGGTTAGAGAAGAAGGGATTGATCCGCAGAGATCCGACGAAACCCCGCGCAATTGAAATTACTGATGGTGATGATTTTTCCGCTCAATTCCATCTATCCGTCGCTCGTGTTCCGTTAATTGGTAAAGTTACTGCTGGTCAACCCATACTAGCAACTGAGAATGTTGAAGAATATTTCCCTCTACCTAGCCACTATGTTGCAGAGCAAGATGTCTTTATGCTTAGCGTTTCAGGCGAGAGCATGATGAATGTAGGAATATTCAATGGTGATTATGTCATCGTTCGCCAACAGCAATCCGCTAACAATGGAGATATTGTCGTTGCTATGAATGAAGATGACGAAGCAACGGTAAAAACCTTCTACAAGGAGAAAGATCATATTCGACTTCAGCCCGAGAATGACTCAATGGAGCCTATCCGACTAAAGAATGTAACGATCCTCGGGAAGGTAATTGGTCTATTCCGCGACTTGCATTAAAGAATTGCCTTCAAGAATTGCTACTAGGACTTACATGAAAAACCTCCATTCAGCGATTTAACGATACTTACTATTCATACGAAATAAACTTTACTTACTACTGCGTGAAGCACACGCCGTTTGCCTCCTTTTGGAGCAGGCGGCGTTTTGTTTTTTTAGCGTCTTCTAGACTTATGCTTCTATGAATCTAGTTAGAACAAATGAAGTAGAGTTTAAGTATTGATTGGGGGTATGAGTTGAGAATTGAGGATGAATTTTCGATCGTCGTACAATTATCACAAACTTTTTTGGGGAGGAATAGTTATATTTGAGCAAGAGTTCGAGAAGTTACTGCATGCACAGCGTTTATCAGCTAAGGATGCACGTCTGGAGCAATTACAGAAAAATTTAGTTGGCGAGAAGAAGTTGCTTGAAGTAGTGGTATGGCCGGTGCTGAAGTCGTTCGATGGGATTATTTTGGAGCATGAGATAGTTAGTACTACGGGAGTGAAGATATACATTGACGTATTCTATGAACCACTTGAGTTAGGATTAGAAAGTGAAGGGTTTGTTGTTCATGCTGAGGGTATCACTAGAGACCGATTTACCTTCGAGCGTATGCGAATTCGAACCATGCTAATGTATGGCTACAAATATGTACCCTTTACGTGGGACGAGCTTGAAAAACGACCAGAAGCATGCCGTCGATTTATGTATGAGCTGCTTGGTCGATTCTCCAGCAGTTCAGGTAAAGCCCTAGAAGAGTTAACGGTGTCCGAGCGAGAAGTTCTCCGCTATGCACTGAGACTAAACCGTCCTCTTCTGTTGAAGGATGCCTGCTATTGTTTGCAATGGGGACCTAGAGCTAGTCGCCGTGTACTGATAAAATTGCTTGAGAACAAAATGATCAGACCCTTAGTTCCAAATAAAGAAAGATGTCATGCATATGTCCTAGAAGAGAAGGTACATCAATACATGCTCTAATTTCTACTCTGTAGAGGCTCTTCGGTACTCTATTTGCTCACAGTTACTCTTTTCACGGGCTGT
>JBBDTA010000153.1:42296-74186 GCA_040904605.1 Paenibacillaceae bacterium | reverse complement strand
AGCATATGCTTACGAAGTAGTTTTATCGACTGCTTGCGCAGCCATCAAAAACTTTAAGGAGGATCACCATAAACCATGAAGAAGCTACAGGAAATTATGACGAAGGATTGTATCACCGTAACAAAGCAAGATAACATCTTCGAGATCGCAGTGAAAATGAAGGAACATGATATCGGGTTCATACCTATCGTTGATGGTAAGAAATTAATCGGAGTCGTCACCGATCGCGATCTTGTACTTCGCGGTTATGCAGATAAGCGTTCAGGATCAGGTAGTGTAGAGGAAGTTATGACCAATAAACCGATTACAGCCACAGCTGATACGACAGTGGATGAAGCTGCACGAATAATGGCAGATAAGCAAATTCGCCGTTTGCCTGTCGTACAGAATGGGGAGCTGATTGGAGTTGTGGCCATAGGCGATCTAGCCGTTCATAAATTCTCCGAAGAAGAAGCGGGTCAAGCGTTAAGTGAAATATCGGAGAAGACTAGAGAGACGGTAGGTTCAACGAAATAACTACAGATTTGGAATGAGGATTACCTTCAATGGTAATCCTATTTGTCATATATACTGCAAGTCACTAGACTAAACAAAACTTTCGAGAAGGGGTGTAGTGATCGAAGTTACCAATCGACCTATTATTGTCCAGAACGACTTCACTGTCCTTCTGGAAACCGATCATATAGAAATTGAGCATATTCGTCATACACTAAGTAGGTTTGCAGAGCTATTGAAGAGTCCCGAGCATCTCCATACCTACCGTATTACAACGATCTCATTATGGCAGGCGGCTGCATCAGAGATGGAGGTCGATGAGATCCTTACATTTTTAATAAATTTCGGAAAATATAGCCTGCCAGCATCAGTTCGCGAGTTCATCTTGCGAATGATGTCACGTTATGGAAGCTTGCGGCTAGAGCAGGGTGAACCCTATTTGCAGCTAGTTGCTACGGAATGGCAGATGATTCGAGAAGTAACACAAATAGCGATGATCAAAGCCTATTTCCGCGGCCAGATTGATGCACTAACTATGGCAGTTGATCCTGTACATCGTGGAGATATTAAACGGGAGTTATTGCGAGCAGGATATCCTGTCATTGATTTAGTTGGGTATCGAGAAGGGGAATCATTACCTATGAGGACAAGAGAAGCAGGCGAAGATGCTATGCTGAGGTTAAGATTGCGGGATTATCAGCTTGAAGCGGTCGATCAATTTTATCAGGATGGAAGTATTCACGGTGGGAGCGGTGTCATAGTTCTCCCTTGTGGATCAGGCAAAACAATGGTCGGCTTAGCAGCGATGGTAAGATTAAATTGCGCTACTCTTATTCTTACAAGCAATGTTACATCCGTGAAACAATGGAAGAGGGAGCTGTTGGATAGAACGGGTGTAGATGCTGCTTGGATTGGTGAATATACAGGCTCATCAAAGGAAGTAAGACCGATTACAATAGCCACCTATCAAATCCTAACTTATCGTAAGAATAAAGAAGGTCCATTGATTCATATGGGCCTATTCAATGAAAGGAACTGGGGACTCATTATCTATGATGAGGTCCATTTATTACCTGCACCTGTATTCCGTATGACAGCCACAATTCAAGCAACCCGCAGATTAGGATTAACCGCTACCTTAATAAGAGAAGATGGTCAGGAGGAGGACGTATTCTCTCTGATTGGACCGAAGAGATATGAGCAAAGATGGAAGACACTAGAGCATTCTGGTTGGATCGCCAGCGCTGTATGTGTTGAAATCGCTGTTCCCATGCATGCGACAGATCGGCAACAATATGTATTAGCTGCTTCATCAAGCAAACATCGCATAGCTGGTGAAAATCCGATGAAGATTAATATCGTTAAACAATTAATAGATCATCATGCTGGCAGTCAGATCATAGTGATTGGACAGTACATTAAGCAATTAAATGAAATTGCGAGTGCATTACAAGCTCCTCTCATCACAGGTAAGGTACCACACAAAGAAAGAGAGATCATTTATCAACAATTTATCGAAGGTGAGATTCAAGTGTTAGTTGTATCCAAGGTAGCGAATTTTGCAATAGATCTTCCTGAAGCGAATGTAGCTTTGCAGATATCTGGAAGCTTTGGCTCTAGACAGGAGGAAGCGCAGCGCTTAGGAAGAATTCTTAGACCCAAAAAAGAAGATAATCAAGCTTTCTTCTATACGCTTGTGACGGAAAATAGCTGCGAAGCTGAGTTCGCTCGACATCGACAGCTTTTCCTAGTTGAACAAGGATACACATATATGCATCGAAAGATAAGTTATCCAGAAGAGTGGGTTCACATACAATGAGCAAACAATCTAGTGTTATTAATAAATTAGAATATCAAGTATTAACAGGAATCGTTCGAAGCTATGGTGCTGCTATATTTGATCTGAATTCGCTCCTTAGATTAGAATTCGAAGCAGCATTTGCGAAATCTGAGCTTAAGCTTGCATTGTTAGGGCTTTGTAGGAAAAGCAAGGTTATTAGCATGCGCAAAGTAGCGGGTGAACGAGTATATTGTGTTCCTTATGACGTTTATTTCAATCATATGACAGAAATTTCAATGGCACTTCCTCACTACCTATCTCCTCTGGACAATGTTGAGGAATTTGGTGATTCAACCGGTCAAGATCTTGTTATGGATTTGCTCATCATGATGGGATGGATCAGTAAAGAACAACCCCAATTAAGTAAGAAAGGGCAACTTGATAAGAAGCTAATCGAAGTAATGTTACAGCATATTCGTTTAGCTCCAGATCTCCTTGCCGAACATGTTGTAGGTAAGGATGCCGCAAAGCTTACTTTTCCACTGCCAATATCGATTCTGATTGATCTAGGATTAAGATTAAGTACCATACAGATCACTGATGGTCATCTCCAATTGGATGAGCATCGAGTAGCACAATGGCTTGAGCTGAATCCTACCGATGTGAAACTACAATTGTATCACTTGTGGTTTAGGGTTCATTATCCAGAGCAGCCCTTCATACGTCATCTACTAGTATTACTTCCGATGCTTCCAAGCCATCAATGGTTCTCAATTGATCATTTATTCAGATGGATAGAGGATCATGCACTTGGAGGAGATGGATCGAACGAGAAGAACCAGCAACTGATGGAGGTGTACCTCCTAGCTGTACAATCACTTGGTTGGGTAGAGCAAGGTCGAACTATGGAGGGCAACAAAGCTGTGAAATCATTGATTGGAGTAGATAAGACTGTACAGTATGATAATCTTCAAGTTCGTTGGTTTGTGCAGCCTGACTTTGAAATCTTAGTGCCTCTCGGTGTAAGCTATTCGGATCATTACAAATTTAACACTTACGCTACATTGATATCTCGCAATCTCATGTATAGATACCACATTACCAAAGATAGTATATTCGCCGCTTTTCAGCAAGGATGGACCACGGATTCATTATTGAAGCATTTAGAGAGCTTGGCTCGATACGAGGTTCCTGAGTCAATTCAAATCAGCATTATGGAGTGGGATAAACAATATAGAGGTGTTCGCCTGGAAACGGTTGTGATCCTTCGATGCGAGACAACAGCCATAGCTGAAGAGCTGATGACGATTTCCGAAATCGCTAAGATCCTGAATGAGCAGAGCAGATTGAGCCCTAAGATATTCCTTATTCCTGAAGAAGATATAGACTTCATTCATGAGATGATGCATACATATGGTTATCGAACGGATAAGAAGGGCGCTGAAAGTCGGACCAACAAGCGTGCAGCCCATGAGCTTGAGCCAAGTTCAGGTATTTTCCATTCTCGCATCCGTTATGATATGTACACGCAGGATGAGCAGTTCCCCGAAATTGAATCCTTGTATCCAGGGTTAGCTGATGTTCCAAGCGGTTGGATGAATACATATCTCGCTTATCACATGTCAACTCGAAAGCAGCTTCTGCAGCAAGCTATTGATTGGCAGTGCTATGTTCAGGCAGCTTATGAAGGAGAGGATATAATTATTGCTCCTGTCTCAATAACATTGGAGGGTTCTACACCACAAGTTGCTGGTATATATCGTGGCAAGAACATCCAAACGGCATTAGATAAGCTGGAAGCTATGCGATTAATTGTGCCTGGTATACACGATGTAACAAAATACATATCAACAATTGATTAAATTCGTGATATGATAATAACAGTTTGGAGAAAGGTGGAGTTGTGTAATGAGTGTTATGGAGAAAACTGCACTAGACATGGCTGCCGTTCTAATGAAAGCATACCAGCTAGGCGATATGATTAATGGTTCCGCTGAAGTAGTGGATTATCTGTATTGGAAAGACTTCTTGGATCAAGATACCGAAGTGAAAGCTCTGGTGCAACAGCTTGATCGCAAAAAGGAACTGTTCGAAGAGTGCCAGCGATTCGGTCATTACCACCCCGATTATCACAAAGCATTAGACGGAGTCAAACAAATAGAGCATCAGCTTGAAGAAATCGAATCGGTGGCTCGTTATAAGGCATCTGAAGCGAAGCTCGATGAATTGCTTTATGATATCTCTACAACGATTGCCTACGCGGTATCAGATACGATAAAGGTTCCGAGTAATAACCCTTCACCTAGTGAAGGCGGTTGTAGCGCGGGTGGAAGCTGCAGTGGTAGTTGCGGATAGTCATTACACAGGGTATTCTATTCATTCTTGTGTAATTGACAATGGGGTTGAATCGAACCAACGATTTCCCCATGACGATTGACTAGATCCGGTTTATGATATGGCCCCAGCTTCATTAGCTCATTCTCTTGAAGCAGTTTGAGCTGATGAAGAATTTCTACAACTGCTGGATATAGAGCTCGCTCTGCACCATCAACGATCTTAATAGCGGCCCCGATATCTTGACCGGGTATCGTGAATGCGTAAATACCCTCAGCGCCCATCTTACCAATGATTCTCCCGTTAGTTATATGGATTAAATCCGTATCGAAACGGTCAGTACCTGCCAGAAGGAACGGTGAATGTCGAAGAGCATTGATAATGGTATGGCATGCATTCTTCCGATCATTATGGAAGCTTGGCGGAGGTGTTCCAAGCCTTGCAAATCCCAACGCCAATCGATGAATGGGCATCCCAAATACGGGAACTCCACATCCATCAACTGCTGTTATTAATTGTAGGGAGTCAATGTCACATACAGAGGCAATTGTTTGGGCTATTCGCAATTGCACGGGGTGCTTCAGCTCATCATATCTTAATGCATCTATACCTAACATTCTGCTCAATACAAGCATGCCTGCATGCTTGCCGGAGCAATTGTCGTGTATACCACAACGTAGATCCACGGCGGTCATACCAATCTTATTCAATATCGACAATACCTGATCAGCATGTGGTTGCTCCCCATTATGGGAAGCACAGATAATAGCAATATCAGCAGGACTTAGATTATATTGATCGACAGCTCCAGCTTCAATGATAGCTAATGCCTGTAAGGGCTTTGCAGTTGAACGAGCATACGTAAGGTATTGGGGATTCCCTAGTTGTGCAATAATTGTGCCTTGTGAATTCGTGATCACCATATGGCCAGTATGCATACTCTCGGTTAACTCACCACGAATACTACGAATGAATAATAAGTCTTTGGACATCAGTTAACAGCTCCTAATGTTATGAATAGAATACCACATTATATGTTTATAGAATGGAAAGGGAGTCTGTAGGATGCATGAAAGAATGGGAGTCATTGTATGGGTCAACGATATTAAATCGGCTCGTGGTTTGGAGAAATATGGTTCAGTTCACTACATCTCAAAGAGAATGAAATATGTTGTGATGTATATGGATGCGTCCCAGTACGAATCTACGATTACTCAATTGTCGAAATTCCCCTATGTTAAAGAGGTTGAGCGTTCCTACCGTACTGAAATCAAAACCGAATACAGCTCTAGTATGCCTGATAAGGCAAAATCCTACACCTATTGATCATTTGTGAAAATGTCATTGGAAATTATACGAAAATGAGGTAAACTAGGAATGTTAGTACAGCGAAATAGGCTTCAAGTCCCAATATAGGAGGGAGTTTTTATAATGAAGGATCGAGTTATGGACCGTTGGAGTACATACGAGCCTTTTCATGTCACCCTAGGGGATAAGAAAGTAGCCGATATCGTTATAACCAACCATGCATTATCACGCTGGAACGATAGAATTGTACGTGGTGATGAGACCATTGGAGATATATGCGAATATTTGTGGACACAGCTCAAACAAGATCAGATTAAGTCGTATTATAGGAATGAACAGGATGTGTACCTTGTAGAAGATGATTTAGTTATGGTAGCCGAATTTGGCGATCTCGATCAAACTGACCTGGTTGGGAATCAGCTGCATAAGATGATCATCGTGACTTTCTTAGGACGAATGAGCGAAACCATGGAATTACGAGATCTTAAATCCTACTATTCATGGCTGCGTCACTCTCGGAGAATGACACTCATTAAGAACAGTCGTAAACGCAGATAACTTCAATATTCGACAACTTCAATTAAATTTATTGTAAATAGCATACAGCATAACAACTGTATGCTTGTTTTTTGTGTATTGGAACTATAAGATGAGTTATATCTAAGTACGAGATGAAGAGAGCGGAGCGGGATTCAAGTCAATGGATAACATAACCTATGTAGACTTACATACGCATACAACAGCTTCTGATGGTGTGTGCACGCCAGCTGACAATGTACGTCTTGCCCTTCAAGCCGGTCTTGCGGCGATAGCGATTACAGACCATGACACTGTCTCTGGTATAGATGAGGCACGTCTTGAAGGGGGGCGAATAGGAATCGAAGTTGTTCCAGGTGTTGAGATCAGTACACTGGATCGGGGTGTCGACGTTCATATACTTGGCTATTACATAAATGATAAGGATCCTATCTTCAATCAAAGACTATCTCAGCTTCGTGATACGCGTAATATTCGCAACACCCTCATACTTAATCGTCTTAATGAGCTGGGTATTCGCATAACATTAAAAGAGGTGAATGATCACCTCATTCAACAGAAAAGCATGGATCAAACGATAGGCAGACCACACATTGCAGATGTACTCATTGCGCGAGGAATAGTAAAGACAGTTGCGGAGGCTTTCGAGTTGTACCTAGGAAAGGGAGGATCGGCATATATCAATCCACCTCGTATTAGTCCCAAACTTGCCATTGATTGGATAAGAGAAGCTGGAGGTAAGGCAGTTCTAGCCCATCCCGGCTTATACGGTGATGAAGAAATCGTAAAAGATACTATCCAACATGGAATAGATGGGATAGAAGCTTATCATTCGGACCATAACGAAGAACAGCAGAAGCATTACAATGAATTGGCCGCTCGTCATGAATTAATTGTAACAGCAGGCTCTGATTTCCACGGTACTAAAGCTGGTGTGACTTTTCATGGAGCGATTGGTTATAAGCGTATGGATACAAGAGTTTTAGAATTGTTGAAGGAGTGAACATAATATGTCAATCCGCAAAGCTATCATTCCAGCAGCTGGTCTGGGTACACGATTCTTACCTGCCACGAAAGCTCAGCCTAAAGAAATGCTGCCCATCGTGGATAAACCAGCGATCCAATATATCGTTGAGGAAGCTATCGCCTCGGGAGTTGAAGACATTATTATTGTGACAGGACGCAATAAGCGAGCCATTGAAGATCATTTCGATCGATCTGTCGAGCTGGAGATGATGCTTGCAGAGAAGGAGAAACAGGATTTACTTAGTCTTGTTGAAGATATCGGGAGAATGGCTGACATTCATTATATTCGTCAGAAGGAACCACTTGGCTTAGGGCATGCTGTGTTATGTGCACGCAAATTTATTGGTAACGAACCCTTTGCCGTATTGCTTGGGGATGACATTATGCAGTCTGATCCTCCCTGTCTGGCTCAGATGATTCGGTTATATGAACAATCACATTCGCCAGTTGTTGCTGTATCCAAGGTTCCTTATGAGGATGTGAGCAAATATGGGATTATCTCCCCGGTCACAGGACCTAGCTTTGACCAAGTGTCAGGTGAAAGCATTCGAATTGCAGACTTAGTCGAAAAACCAGGTCGAGATGAAGCACCCTCTAACCTAGCTATTATCGGTCGTTATATTCTAGATCCGTCGGTGTTCGAAATCTTGGAGAATAGCGTTCCTAGTCGTGGAGGTGAAATCCAACTCACCGATGCTCTAAGAGAATTGAATTTAACCCATCCTATGCTGGCGTTTCTGTATAGTGGAAAAAGGTATGATGTAGGGGATAAATTTGGATTTATCCAAGCTACGATTGAGCTTGCCTTGCAGAAGGAAGAGCTTGAGGCTGATCTCAAGGCTTATTTAACAAAAATCGTAGAACGCTGGAAGTAGGCATTCGTTTTGTGACATTGTCTGGCAGAAGGCTGATATGATTGGTGATATGCTCCAAGAGCCAATCAAGATCAGTTAGAATCCATATTTGAAGTGAAGTAGCATGTTTTAAGTTCCCAACAATGAATGAACGCCTTTCTCACTATTGCCTTCAGGCGGCCATACACAAAGATCGAAAGGAAAGTCAGAACCGGGAACAACCCTTTCTTCTCCTACCGTATTTATGAGAAATTTTAAGCTTTCATCACTCCACAATACGTTATCATACCAGAAGTGCTTGAGATATTCGATTGGTGGTGCTTGTAATGCGGATGAAACTTCTCTCCACTCTGAATAACCTTTATTCATTCTTCCAATTTGGTAGGGGAGGAAACCTCCCCCATGAGCCAGTAATATTTTGATTTTTGGATATTTATCGATGAAGCCGCTTAGCAGCAAATCAGTTGCACAAACTGTAGTTTCCCAAGGGACGCCGATTAAGTTCGGCATCATCCTTCTTTTTAAACGAGGGTCATCGCTTAATAGCGGATGTATAAAGATAATGGCATGATGCCTGTTGGCCTCTTCGAAGAAGGGAATAAAATAGTCGTCTGATAACATCGTATTAGATAAACCTGGACCAATAATTGCCCCTTTTAAACCCAAGCTCATGGCGTCATTTAATACCTCAACTGCTCGGTCGGGGTTGTTAAGAGGAACAGTTCCGAGTGCCGAGATAGACTCGGGTGTTGATTTCGCCCACTCGGCTAACGCTCGATTATACACATTTGAAATATCGACAGTAATTTCTACTGGAAAATCATACATAAATAGCTGCGGGATTGGTGAAATGACAGAATGAGTAACACCGACTCTTGCTCGCTCTTCCAGATACAATACGGAATTCGTAAATAATGGCTTTAATTCAAATCCCCATTTCTCATTAATAAATAAAAAATCATCTTTTTCTTTGTCTTTTTTTATCCACTTTGCATTGATCGTTTGTTGGTGGTCTTTAATCCAGCTTAATACTTCATGTGGTATGAAGTGTGTGTGGAAGTCAAACATGAATACCACTCTCCTATGAATAGTTATTATCGCCAATATCCCAAACGGTCTGATATTTCCATGCTGGCATTAATTACTTTTTTGGCAATCGGACGAATTTTATTAGGTTCTATCCGCTGTTTCGGACCGACGACGCTTAATGACGCGATGACCTTACCAGTATAGTCATAAATTGGCGCGGCAATTGAATTGACCCCTTCTAAAAACTCCTCCATACTGAAGGCAAACCCCTCCTCCTTAACTTTTTTTAAATGAGCATGTAATTCCTTCGGATTGGTAATCGTATATTTAGTGAACGGATTCAACTCGCTTTCCAGCATTTGTTGTATTTTTCGCTCATCAGCATGTGCGATTAATACCTTACCAGAGCTTGTGCAATACGCAGGATTTCGCTTACCGACATGGGTTAAAAAGCGGACAGGGTGATTGCATTCCAACTTTTGTATATAAATCACGTCCAGATTGTCCAAAACGGAAATGTGTGCAGTTTCTCCAATATCCTCCACAAGTTTTTTTAATATCGGTTGTGACTCCTGATATACATCCGTATTACTATTAATAATGCCGCTCAATGCAAGAATTGAGAAACCTAACCGGTATTTCTTCGTCTCTGGGTCTTTGGATACAAAGCCTTCACTTGCGAGAGTAGACATGGTTCTGCTAACTGTGCTTTTATTTAAACCAAGTGAAGCAGCAAGATCACTTACTTTTTTTTCGGGTTCATCCATGGTAAAGCTTTGCAAAATCAGAAGTGCATTCCTGACAGAGGAAAGTAAATGATTCTCGTTATTTTTGGCATCCATATAGATCTCCTTCGAACAAATATAATATGGTGATTATAACTAATTCGTTTTGATTAAGTAAACGATGGTTCATATACGAAAACAATATAACAAACAATACAAAAAAACGAAAGGAATAAATTGTGATTATATGTCGTTATTCGGTAAAAAAAAATTATAGTTTCATATATCGCAACATTGGAGTTGTATATGAAACCGATAAGTAATAATCTGAAGGTGGCATTTGGCAGATTGACTTTTTTCGACACCATTTATGATACTTTTAATATTGTGAATCGTCAATTCACAGAATGAATTAATGGTATCGAAAAGGAGGTATCTTTTCATCAAACCTTTATTTTCATTGAGCAAATGAAAACGCTTACTCTTTTTTGATTTATAAAACCACAAGGGGGAAACAAAATGAAAAGATTCTCATTAACAATGTGGCTGACAGTTATGATGGTTATGATGGTCGCTCTATCTTCAGCATGCGGTAATTCAAATAATTCCGGTAACTCCGGCAATTCTGGCAATTCTGGCAATTCAACGAATGCGAGTAAGGCGAGCAGCTCGAATGAAGCTGCCAAACCTGTTGAAACATTAGTATTAAAAATGGGTCACATGAACTCTCCAGATCACGTGCAGGATTCCATGGCCATGACGCCTTTTAGTGCAGAAGTAGAAAAAGCAACGGAATCGCGGGTTAAGTTTCAGATTTATTCGGAGGGCGCATTAGGAGGACCAAAGGAAACATTTGATAATATCTTGACAGGCATCATGGACGCAGGATGGGGACTTCAAGGTTATAGTTCAGGTAAATTTCCGATCCATTCCGTTCTACATTTACCGTTCCTTGCAGATGGAACAGCTGAGGAATTAAGCGCAGTAGCTCAGAGATTGTATGATGAATTCCCTGAAATTCAAGCAGAGTATAAAGATGTTAAAGTGTTATGGCTCCACGCTGCGGATCCTTACGCGATCATCACCAAAGGGAAAGCTGTTAGAAGCTTGGCCGATCTTAAAGGATTGAAGCTAAGAACGCCATCCGTTGAAGCCAAAGCGATGCTCGAATCCTGGGGAGCGATTCCGGTTTCTATGCCGGCTCCGGAAATTTATGATTCGTTGCAAAAAGGAGTTATTGACGGCGGTGTTCTTCCGGTTGCAGCAATTAAAGATTTTAATCTTGTTGATATAGTAGATTATGTGACTTTGGGGAATTTTAATACCAGCCTTTTCTACGTAGTGATGAATAAAGACAGTTGGGATAAGATACCTCCTGAGGACCAGAAGATCATTGATGGATTAATAGGGTTACCCATGGCTAAGAAAGCAGGTACAGCCTTTGATTATCAGAAGGAGCAAGCAGAGAAGGAATCAAAAGAAGCGGGTGTTGAATTCATCACATTGCCGGAAGAGGAATTGATAAAATTTAAGAATGCAGCCAAATCAGTAAATGATAAATGGATACAGGATATGGAGGATAAAGGAATCCCGGGCAGAAAAATATATTTATGGACATATCAAGCGATTCAAGAAAATAAATAAGTTGAATTCAAATGAAGCATTTATTCGGCAAATTTTTGGCGCTCAGTCTAATACCTATGGCGCTGACTAAATCCGTAGCATCATTAGATGTTTCGCCATATCTGATTATGGCCATGATTTTAACGGTTTACTTGATTTTAGGAATGTTTATGGAAGATATTGCAATCATGGTATTGACCTTGCCCATCGTCTATCCGTTTATCACTCAATTAGGGTTTGATGGCATATGGTTTGGTGTAATTATCGTCATGATGCTGAATATTGGAGTCTTAACTCCGCCTCTGGGATTAAGTGTTTATATCATTAGCGGGGTTGTAACCGATGTGCCTATTCAGAAGATTTTTAAAGGTGTTTTTCCGATGGTTATCACTATGTTTCTTTTTACAGTTCTTCTTGTTTTATTTCCGGAAATCGCAACTTTCTTACCTAGATATGACAAAATAATAATTATTTTTAGTTAGTATCAGATCAAATATAGTGTAAAATAACAAGAAAGAGTTATGACTACACTATTGTTTTACAAGAAGAGAGGACGAAGATGAGAGAGTTAAATATCGAGGGAATCAGGTCAGTGGATCGTGCCATACAAATTATGAGTTGCTTCAGTTTCGAAAAACCGGTTATGTCCATAGAAGAACTGATGAAGAAAACCAAATTGGCGAAAGCAACAATCTATCGGCTGCTCTGGACAATGGAGCGAAATGACATGATCCGGTATGACCAGAAAACGAAAGAATATCGTCTCGGATTCAGGCATTTGGAATATGGAGGTATTGTACTAGAGAATCTGGATATTCGCAGGGAAGCAGAACCTTATCTAGTGCAATTGCATGAATTGTCCGGTCATTCAGTCATACTCGCGATTCAACAAGGTGAATCGGTTCAATATCTATTAAGATATGATAGCCATGAAGGTTTGCAGCCTAACAACTTTGTTGGGAGGAGGCGCGTTTTACACCACGGGGCGCTTGGGATTACTATGCTGGCTTACATGCCAATGGATTTTGTAATAGAGCTGCTTGATCACTACCCTCTTGAAGCGTTGACTCCCAAAACATTAATAGATCAAGAACGCTTTTTGCTGCGGCTTCAAGAGATCAAGCAACAAAATTATTATGTGGATATGGACGAAACATTTATTGGATACACGGCTATTGCCGCACCAGTTTTTCGCGAACAAAACAAAACGATCGCAGCTATTGGTATTTCAGGAGCAAGCTACAAAATGGAAGGAGAAAGGAGGGAGCATTTAATAAAAATAACTACAGAGACGGCTATGAAAATATCCCTGCAAATGGGATATCATATGAAGTGAAATGTCACTGCAGCAACAGCCTAACTCCTTCCGCAATTAACGGAGGAATGGGCTATTTTTATGTTTTTTATCAATTGACACATCTCAATAATTCAACTATATTTGATTTATATAATTCATCTAATAAATCATTGATTCACTCTATGAATTATGTTAAACAATCTATCCATATAAGGGGGAAGAAGATCGCAATGTTTAAAAAAACGTTGGATGAGACTGTTTTTCGAAAATTGAAGGAGAAGATGGAAGAGGGCTTGTTGCCGCAATGGGTCATTACTGATCCGGAAATTTATGAATTGGAACGCGAGAAGATATTTGGTCGTACCTGGCAGTTTTTGGCGCATGAGTCTGAATTGAGTGAATCAGGGTGTTATGTGACAAGATGGATGGTGGACGATCCGGTGTTGCTTGTGAAAAATCCTTCTGGTGAATTTAAAGCTTTCCTCAATTCCTGCACACATCGAGGTCCGCGATTATGTACGGAAGATCGCGGAAAAAAGAAAGCGTTTACATGTCCCTATCACGGTTGGAGTTTTAATCTCAATGGGGATCTGATCGGCATTGTAGCCGGAAACAAGGTGTACGGCGAGGAAATGTGCAAAAAAGATTGGGCGCTCCGCGAGATTCCGAGAATCGGTATATACCAAGGCATGATTTTTGCATGTCTCGATCCCAATGCCATGGCTTTGGAGGATTATCTCGGTGATATGAAATGGTACATGGATATTCTGCTAGGCAGAAGTGATGGAGGAATGGAAGTCCGAGGTGTTCCCCAGCGCTGGGTAACCAAAGCGAATTGGAAAGCGACCGCTGAAAACTTTATGGCCGATCCCTATCATGTCCAAACGACGCATCGATCAACCGTGGAAATGGGGATTAGTCCGGAGGACCCGCTCTATGCCGGATACGGACATCAAGTCGTGCTGAAGAACGGACATGGCATCAATGTAATCACGTCAGCTACCGGTAAGGCGAGGGTCCCCTACCAAGGAACACCGGAATCCATGTGGCCCATGTTCAATCGGAACTTATCACCGGAACAAGCAGATATTTTGTCCAGAACGACCGTCTTTGTGGGAGGCATGTATCCCAATCTGTCCTTTGTGAGCCCGATTCATGGAACAGAGGGACATCTTCACAACTATTTGAATTTCAGGCTATGGAGACCGATCGGACCGGAAAAGGTAGAGGTTTGGTGCTGGTTTATGATTGACAAGGCTGCACCGGAGGAATACAAAGAAGCGGCGTATAAAAGTTATATCGGATCATTCGGACCTTCAGGTACATTGGAACAGGATGATACGGAGATATGGGCTCGTATGGTTGAAGCCAGTAAAGGATTAATGGCTAGGGATAAGGAGCTTAATTATAATAGTGTTGCCAACTATCTCATGGGATTGCATCGTGTGGAGCCGGACGAATCCTTCCCTGGACCGGGTCTTGCTTACCCAACAACTTATCTGGATGCCATATCGAGGAGCATGCATGAATACTGGCTGGAGTTAATTTCCAAGGATATGATCAAGGAGGGAAACGAATGAACGCAGATATACAAAACCAGATCACTCATTTGCTATACCAGGAAGCTTACTTGTTGGATAACCGGAAATATAAAGAATGGCTGGAGCTTCTGGCCGATGAACTTGTTTATCGCATGCCGTTACGAATAACAGCAGAGGGTAAAGAGGCGGTCGACCTTGTCGATGAAATGACTTATTATGAAGAGACCAAAAAATCGCTGACTACGAGAGTGAATCGGCTTTATACCAACTCTGCCTGGGTGGAGAACCCGGCTCCAAGGCAACGGCATTTCATTAGCAATATTATGATTGAACCTGCTTCCGAGCCTGATGAATATAAAGCACGCAGTTACTTTTTAATGAAACGGAGCAGGGCGTCGGAGCATGAAACTGAAGAAATTTTTGGCGAACGTAATGATATTATTCGAAGAATAGACGGGGAATGGAAAGTGGCCCGCCGAACCATATACCCTGACCAGGCTGTTATTACGGTTATGAATTTAAGTATGTTTTTGTAACAACAATAATTATAATACAGTCGTTGCGTATAAAGAAACGATGATGTTGTATACGAAACTTATTAGAGATAACATCAAAGTGTAAACAATAAAAGGGGAGGACATGTCATGTCACTGAACACAACAGTGCGTCCGATCAATTGTCTGCACTTTATTAACGGACAGTATGTGGAGTCGCAAAATAAAAAAACGTTTGAGAACATCAATCCGGCAACGGGTGAAGTGATGGGTACGGTTGCAGAGGGCGGAAAAGAAGAAGTGGAATTCGCAGTTTCAGCTGCGAGAAGAGCGCTGAATGGCCGTTGGAAGGAAATGACCTTAAATGAAAGATCGAAAATTTTAAGGAAAGTTGGAGATTTGATCCTTGAACGTATCGATGAATTAGCCGCATTGGAATCTCTAGACACAGGGAAACCGGTATGGCTGGCAAAGTCGGTTGACATTACGCGCTCCGCGTATAACTTTCACTTCTTTGCCGATTACATGATATCCATGGGAACGGAGGCCTATCAACAGGATAATCAGGCCATTCATTATGCAATTCGTCGACCTGTTGGGGTTGTAGGATTGATCAATCCTTGGAATTTGCCTTTGTTGCTCTTGACATGGAAGCTGGCCCCTTGTTTGGCTGCCGGGAATACGGCTGTCTTAAAGCCTGCTGAATGGACGCCGATGACAGCCACCGTATTGGCGCAAATTTGCAAGGATGCGGGTGTGCCGGATGGTGTTGTGAATGTGGTTCATGGGTTTGGACCCGATTCCGCTGGAGCTGCCATTTCGGAACATCCGGATGTCGACGCGATTACCTTCACAGGTGAAACCAGAACTGGAACTGCTATTATGAAATCGGCAGCCAATACGCTTAAGAAGCTTTCTTATGAATTGGGAGGCAAAAATCCGAACATTATTTTTGCTGATGCTGATTTGGATGAGGTCATTGAAACGACCATCAAGTCAAGCTTTATCAATCAAGGCGAGGTCTGCTTGTGCGGTTCGCGCATCTATGTGGAACGTCCAGTTTATGAAGAGTTTCTGGAAAAATTCGTTGCAAAGACGAAAGAGTTGAAAATCGGAGATCCATTTGATGATTCTACTAAAGTCGGCGCGATGATCGGTAAAGAACATTATGATCGTGTCAAGAGCTTTTTCGAAATCGCCAAAGAAGAAGGAGGCAACATCCTTATTGGCGGCAAACGTCCCGAAGGATTTGATAAGGGATATTATATTGAACCTACCATTATTACTGGTTTAGATCGGAATTCCCGTTGTATTAAGGATGAAATATTCGGTCCGGTTGTTACCGTCGTTCCCTTTGATACGGAAGAAGAAGTCATTGCTCAAGCCAATGACACGCACTATGGCTTAAGCGCATCGATCTGGACGAACAATTTGCGTAGAGGACATCGAGTGGCTCATCAGATTGAAGCAGGGATTATATGGGTCAATACATGGTTCTTGCGTGATCTGAGAACCCCGTTCGGCGGCATGAAGCACAGTGGAATCGGTAGAGAAGGCGGCATGCACAGCTTCGACTTCTATACGGAACTAAGCAATATCACCATTAAATTGTAAGCTGTAAAGGAGAGGTGACTCTTGAATCAAGTGAATGTACAACAATTGTCCAATGAACTGGCTTTTGCCAGAGAAAGCGGCCAAGGCATCGCCCCATTGACGGAGAAATATCCAAATTTAAGCATCCATGAGGCCTATCAGGTTCAATTAGAGACAGTCAGTAAAGAACTGGGTTTGGGGAAGATCATCACGGGTAAGAAAATCGGGTTGACTTCAAGGGCGATGCAGCAGTTGCTCGGTGTGCACGAACCCGATTACGGACATTTATTTAATGATATGGTTGTTGAGAACGGCGGTTCCATCTCGATGGACAGCGTTCTGAAGCCAAAAGTAGAGGCAGAGATTGCCTTTATATTAAAGAAAGACTTGGCGGGTCCGAACGTCACTGTTCTGGATGTATTGAGGGCTACAGAATATGTGTTGCCGGCCTTGGAGATTGTGGACAGCAGAATTGCAAATTGGAAAATCAAGCTGCCGGATACCATTGCCGACAATGCCTCATCGGGTTTGTATGTTCTTGGAGGAAGACCCACTCGTGTGGATCAAATTGATCTAACCCAGATCGGAATGGTGCTCAGCAAGAATGGTGAACTGGTTAATACGGGGGTCGGTGCAGCAGTGATGGGTCACCCTGCGAATTGCGTCGCGTGGTTGGCTAACAAATTATCCAGCTTTGATATTCGTCTTAAAGCGGGTGAGGTCATTCTGTCAGGGGCTCTATCAGCAGCGGTGGATGCCAATCGGGGAGATTCATTCACAGCACGGTTTGCACACATTGGTCAGGTAAGTGTTCATTTCAATTAACAGTAAAGAAAGGAGAACGAAACGCTATGAGTAAGATTAAGGTTGCGGTCCTTGGGTCGGGGAATATTGGAACGGACTTGGTGCTTAAGCTTAGGAAATCAAATATCTTGGAACTTACGACCGTCATCGGAATCGATCCGGACTCGGACGGGTTAAGAAGAGCTAGAGAGCTTGGTTATGTTACGATCGACAACGGGCTAGCAGGGTTTCTGGAGCGTCCCGAGCTTGCAGATATTATATTTGATGCAACATCGGCGAAGTCGCATATGCGACATGCGAAGAAACTGAGAGAAGCGGGCAAGCAAGTGCTTGATCTAACCCCAGCTGCTGTGGGTCCCTTTGTGGTTCCCTCTGTCAATTTAAGTGAGCACCTAGATGCTGACAACATTAACCTGATTACATGCGGAGGGCAAGCTACGATTCCGATTGTACACGCAGTTCATAAGATTCAAGCTGTGGAATATGCAGAAATTGTAGCGACGATTTCCAGTAAGAGCGCTGGACCGGGAACGAGAGCAAATATCGATGAATTCACCCAAACAACGGCGCTTGGATTGGAGAAGGTCGGAGGTGCGAAACGCGGTAAAGCGATCATCGTGCTGAATCCTGCCGAGCCGCCAATCCTGATGAGAGATACCGTATATGTTCTTGTTGCAGGGGAGAAGGTTAATGAAGCGGAAATTATAGCCTCTATCAAAGAAACAGTAGCTTATGTGCAATCTTATGTGCCGGGTTACAGACTAAGACAAGAACCCTTGTTTGATGGCAATAAAGTAACCGTCCTGTTAGAGGTAGAGGGCGCAGGGGATTATTTACCCAAATACGCAGGGAATTTGGATATCATTACGGCAGCAGCTGTAAAAGTAGCGGAGGAATGGGCAAAGCATAAAGTTGAAAGCTTGACAGTAAAGGAAGGAGAGGTGAAAAGGCATGGATAAGAACAGAGATATTTATATAACGGAAGTCGCCTTGCGCGACGGAAGCCATGCGGTTCGACACCAATTTACTGTGGAACAAGTGATCAACGTAGCCAAAGCTTTAGATGAGGCGAATGTACCTTTTATTGAAGTTTCGCATGGTGACGGTTTAGCGGGTTCGTCATTACAGTATGGAATGTCTTTGACGAACGAGATGGAATTAATTGAAGCTGCCGCTTCTGTTTGTCACAATTCCAAAATTGCCGTATTGATCCTCCCGGGAATTGGAACAAAACCGGAGCTGAAACAGGCTGCCCGATTAGGAGCCAGAATGGCTAGAGTGGCAACTCATGTCACGGAAGCAGATGTTTCACCCCAGCATATAGCGCTGGCCAAGGAATTGGGAATGGAGACGGTAGGTTTCCTTATGATGTCGCACATGGTTCCAACGGCAAAGCTGGTAGAGCAAGCAAAGCTGATGGAGAGCTATGGCGCTGATTCCGTCTATGTGGTGGATTCGGCAGGTGCGTTATTACCGCATGAGGTAAGAGAAAGAATACGGGCATTAAGAGACAGCTTATCCGTCAACATTGGATTTCATGGGCATAATAATTTGTCTTTGGCCATGGCCAATACGCTTGTAGCGATAGAAGAAGGAGCAACCAGAATTGATGGCAGCATCCGGTGCTTAGGTGCGGGAGCGGGAAACACACAGACCGAAGTATTGGTTGCCATTCTTGATAGAATGGGCATTCAGACAGGAATAGATGTTTATAAAATGATGGATATCGCAGAGGATATCGTTGCTCCAATTTTACCGAAACCTCAAGAAATTACGAAAAACAGTCTTGTTCTTGGTTATGCAGGGGTATATTCCAGCTTTTTGCTGCACGCCCAGCGAGCTGCCGAGCAATTCGGCATTGATTCCCGCGACATTCTGGTTGAACTTGGCAAAAGAAAAGTTGTAGGTGGCCAAGAGGATATGATTGTAGATGTGGCAACAGATATATTAAATCGAAAGCTTGGTTTAACCGTTTAGGGGGGGAAGACAATGACCGATCATTCATACAAACAAATTGCCGAGTATTTGCACCGTGCAGAGATAGAGAAGCGTGAGGTTATGAGAGTGACTGCGGAGATGAAGCCTGATTTAACGGTGGAAGAAGGCTACCTGATTCAACAGGAAATCGTCAACATGAAGCAACGTGAAGGCAAGAGAATCATTGGGCCCAAGATGGGTTTAACGAGTCAGGCGAAGATGAAGCAAATGAAGGTAAATGAACCGATTTACGGGTATGTTTTTGATTATATGCTTATTGAGAATGGCGGCACACTTTCCCTAAGTGAATTGATCCATCCGAAGGTGGAGGCTGAGATCGCCTTTGTCATCGGTAAAGATATTAAGGGTCCAGGAATAACAGGTGCTCAAGTGCTAGCTTCTACTGAATATGTGTTACCCGCTCTTGAAATCATTGACAGCCGCTATGAGAACTTCAATTTCACCTTGCCTGATGTCATTGCTGATAATGCATCTTCCTCACGTGTAGTGTTCGGCACAACGCTTATCAAACCGGATCAATTAGAGCTGGATTTAGTAGGAACGACACTATCTATCAATGGTGAAATCAGGGATCTTGGTGCCGGTGCAGCCGTATTGGGTCACCCTGCTCATTCCGTAGCGATGCTGGCCAATATGCTTGCCAAAAAAGGTGAAATGGTGCGAGCAGGCGATGTCATCTTAACAGGTGGCATAACAGGTGCGATTATGATCAAGAGCGGAGATTATGTAAGCGGTAAATTTGACGGACTTGGTGAAGTTGCTTTTTCAGTAATTGATTAAATGAAGGGAAGAGAAGGACATGCCGATTATTCAAGTGCAAATCTTAGAAGGCAGACCGAAAGAGAAAATAATTGAATTAATTCAAAATGTCACGAATACGGTTTCGGAAACTTTGGATGCTCCCATAGAAACCATTAGAGTATTGGTTACGGAGGTTCCCAAAACCCACTGGGGTAGAGGTGGAGTCCCCATTTCATATGAATAACATCAGCACAAAAAAAGGGAGGATTAGCAATGACGATTGAGTTGAGTGTAATGACGCCGCATATGCCGAGTATTTGCCATGAGGATCAGACTCCGGAATATCAAAAAGAAGTGGTAGCGAAATTGAAGGAAGTTTCCGCCAAAATCTATAGCTTAAAACCGGATGTCATTGTGTTGGTTTCTTGTCACTGGCCTTCGACCTTTAACCATTATGTGGATTGCCATCCGGTTCATAAAGGGGTATTGACGGCAGTGGAATGTCCCGATTTAATTAGCGATGTTCCGTATCACTATCAGGGTGATGAACAATTGGCGCAGAAATTGGTTCAAGCGGGGCGGGACGCGGGAATTCAAGTTGTTGGAATGAATGATCCGTATTATGTATGGGATTATGGAAGTTTGGTTCCGCTGCGGCATCTTGTTCCCAATGAAGATATTCCGGTGATTAATCTATCCGTCACGTTAGCTGCCAGTTTGGAAGAAACCTATAAGTGGGGACAGCAAATCGCCAAAGTGCTGCGAGAAAGCAACAAGCGGGTTGTGTTTGTTTCCAGCGGAGCATTGTCCCACAATTTGGTGCGCGGAAGAGAGAATATGCCTACCAGCTCCGAACGAGCCCTTGATAAACAATTTATCAGCTTTATGATGGATCGCGATTATTCCTCAGCCTATGAAATGCTTCCGCAATATGCAGGAGCGGCCAAGGTAGAGTCGGGCGGTCGTCACCTTGCCATATTGCTCAGTGTTCTGGAAGAAGGAAGCAGGCCGGAATTCTTGGCTGAAGCACAATCTTCCGGAAGCTGGAATGCTCTTGTCACCTTTGAGTCATAAGATTCGTCTAAAGCTGGGATATATCATTCGCAGCTTGTTTCACAAGCTGAACCAGCTTTAAGAGCTTTGGTGAATGTATCCTTGATGTGGGTCCTGCAATGCTGACTGAAGCAATAACTTCGCCTGTTCGATCTTTTACCGGCGCCGCGATAGAGGAAATCCCTGCGTGCATTTCTTCCACGCTGAACGCATAACCCTGTTTGCGGATGGAGACGAGCAATTCCTTCAGCTTTGACGGGGAAGTTATCGTTTTTAATGTGTATCGATCCAGTCCCATATCTAACACTTTGTCAATCAATGGATCAGGTTGATAAGCAAGAATTACTTGTCCCGTACTCGTACAGTGTACGGGATTCTGTCTGCCAATATGCGATAGCAAGTGCACAGGGTGAGAACTGTCTGCCTTGTGCAGATAAATCACTTGATTTTCTTTCAGTATAGAGATATGAGCAGTTTCACCTGTTTCACCAGCGAGTTTTTCTAATATCAGACTCGAATAACGGCAAAGGTCAATTTGTGAGAGGATAATGTTGCCCATTCCTAGTATAGAGGCTCCAAGTCGAAATGTCCTTGACATCTGGTCTTTGACAATAAAACCTTCATACATCAAAGTTTCAGACAGCCGATAGGCCGTGCTGAGGCCAACTTCCAGTTTCTCGGCCAATTGACTTAGAGTTAACTCGGGTTGTTCCATAGTAAATAATTGTAATATTCGGAGCGCATTCCTGAGCGAAGAGAACGATTCGTTATTAATGGCCGGATACCTCATTGTTCTCATCTCCCATTCTCATAGATGGATTCCATATATCCCAGATGACTGGAAATTTCTTTGCCAGCTTTCATGATCTCGGCGATAAATTGGGGGATCCTGTCTTCCATCATACGCTGTTTCGGTCCTGCGACACTGACTGCTGAAATAACCTCACCTGTATAATCCCGGATTGGAGCAGCAATACTGACTACATCCTCGTGCAGTTCTTCTATGCAAACCGAATAACCCTGTTGTTTCACTTTGTGCAGATCCTGCAGGAATTCGTCAGGATCGGTTCTGCTGTTAGGTCCCATGCGCAGCAGTCCAGCCGCAATGATTTCTTGAACGACTTTTTCACTCTGATAAGCTAATAACATTTTCCCCGAACTTGTACAAGAAGCGGGGTTTTTCTTCCCAACTTGGGATAACAGACGGATCGGATGCTTGCATTCCACTTTGTGCAGATAAGTAATGTCAGGACCTTCAAGAATGGAGATATGCGCAGTTTCCTCCAGCTCTTCGACCAGGTTGATTAATACAGGTTTTGCTTCCCGATGAATTTCCAAATGAGAAGTAATGACTCCGCTAAGACCAAGTAAAGTCAAACCAAGACGGTATTTTGTACCTGTCTTCTGCAAGAAGCCTTCGATGACCAAATCCCCGGCCAATCGGCATACAGTGCTTTTATTTAATTGAAGGGCTTTGGCTATTTCAGTTATGCTCCACACGGAATGTTCCAACGAATATAAACGCAGAATTTTTAGGCCGTTATGAACGGATTGAAGGATAGAAGGTCACCTCAGAAAAATAGATTTGTTTCGTATATAAGAAATGAACACTTCTATTATAAACAATTGTAGGTTAACATAACAATATGAATTTCAGAAAACGCTTACAATCAATTGCGAAAAGGGGATATTTGCATGCGTACACAAGTTGGAATCATTGGTGCCGGTCCGGCAGGGCTTCTGCTCTCCCACATTCTTCATCTTCAAGGGATTGAGTCCGTCATTCTGGAACGTAGAACACGGGACGAGATTGAAGGTACTATACGTGCGGGTGTGCTGGAGCAAGGAACGGTAGATCTGATGAATGAAATTGGCGTCGGCGAGCGAATGATGCGGGAGGGTTCTTTCCATCATGGAATTGAATTGCAATTTGATGGGGTTAGACATCGAATTGACATGCATGAATTAACCGGCGGAAAACAAATTACGGTATATGCGCAGCACGAAATCATCATAGATTTGGTTGCGGCTCGGCTGGAGGCAGGTGGAGAGATTATTTTTGGTGTTGATGACGTAAGCTTACATGATCTGGATACTTCAATGCCGAAGATTCATTTCCGCAGGGATCACGATGGGGAGCTTCAGGAATTGGCTTGTGATTTTATCGCAGGGTGTGACGGTTTCTATGGACCAAGCCGTCAAGCGATACCGGACAAGGTTAGGACAGAACATCTTCAAATCTATCCGTATGGTTGGCTCGGTATTCTCACCGAAACTCCACCCGCTGCGCCGGAGTTGATATATTCCAATCATGAGCGAGGTTTTGCGCTTCTCAGCACGCGTTCGGATGTTCTCCAGCGATATTATATCCAGGTAGATCCTAATGATGATATAGCCAATTGGTCAGATGACCGAATTTGGACGGAGCTCAAGGCCAGAACCGAGACTAAGGATGGTTGGCAGCTGCAAGAGGGTCCGATTACGCAGAAAAATATTGTTGCCATGCGCAGTTTTATTTGTGAACCCATGCAATATGGCCGGCTGTTCATTGCAGGCGATGCGGCACATACCGTTCCTCCGACTGGAGCCAAGGGACTTAACCTGGCTGCCACTGATGTTCAGGTTTTGTCTCGCGCACTTGAAGCTTATTACAAGTCTGGATCCATGGACATGCTTGATCGCTATTCCGAAATCTGCCTCCGTCGTGTCTGGAAAGCGGAGCGATTCTCCTGGTGGATGACGACCATGCTGCATCGCAACCCCAAGCACAGTTCGTTTGAATATCACATGCAGCTTGCTGAACTGGATTATTTGACTTCATCACGTGCAGCATCAACCACGCTTGCGGAAAACTATGTAGGGTTGCCAATGGATTGGTAGATCATTAATTTTATTCCCTATCCCTGCATTCCCTACTTTTGCTCCTGCTTTAACTGCTTAATACGCTGTTCGTCTGGGGTGACGAACAGTGTTTTTTGTCGTTCATAGATGACGTAGCCCGGCTTGGCACCGCTTGGTTTGCGGACATGACGAATCTGCGTATAATCCACAGGCACCTGACTGGATTCCTTGGCTTGACTGTAGTATGCAGATAACATGGCGGCTTCGTATAAGGTGTCATCGTTAAATTGTGTGCTTCGAATGACTACATGGGATCCGGGTATATCCTTGGTATGGAGCCAGGTATCCGATGATTGGGCTAGGCGATTGGTCAAATACTCGTTCTGTGTATTATTCTTGCCTATATAGATCGGAATGCCCTCAGATGAGGTGAAGCAGGTAAGCTTTGGTTTATCGGTCTTTTTCTTCTTCAATTTTTTCCCGCGATGGCGAAGATATCCTTGCTCCACTAATTCCTCGCGGATTTCACCGATGTCAGCCATGGTCGCTATTCCTAGCTGTTGGAGTAGAGAGTCCATATATGCAATTTCCTCGTGTGTTGCAACCATCTGCGCTTCAACGGTCGTGATGCTATTTTTCATTTTGCTATACTTCTTGAAGTAACGCTGTGCGTTATCGGATGGTGTGAGCTGTGGATCTAAGGGTACAAGGATCGTTGCTTGATTCTCATCATAATAATTGAGCACTTCTATCTGCTTATCGCCTTTCTGGACGAGATGCATGGAGGCGGTTAGAAGCTCACCAAGAATTCGGAAACGATCGGCATCCTTCGCATCATCAATTGTATCTTGAAGCTTCTCCAGCTTCGATATATTCTTAGCTCTATTATTCTGTATGAGCTTCCATAGGTCGGTAACCCTTTGTTTGACTGTATCTCGTTCAGCTTTGTTGCCGTAGAAAGCTTCCAGACATTCACTTATGGTCGAATAATTGGTCACATCTCCAGCAAGGTGTCTAAGCTCTGTAATGGAAAAGCTGGATTTCCCTGAGGGGAGCGTCACTATGTTAGGAACGATTGTGTTAGTGGTAATCTGTTTCATGAGCGTAGCGAATTGGCTTCCCAAGGCCTCCAGAACTAATTTGTCTGGCGCATCTGGGAATTTCTGGTTAGATTGTGCAAGAGTGAGACCACATCGATACACAAGCTCCTTCGCAACCAAGGGACTTATACCCGTAAAATGATTCACCAGAGCTTGTAGCCAATATTGAGCATCCTTGATCAGGGGGAGTTGTTCCTCTGGAGCAGTCTGAGGTTCTACAAACAATGAAGTCTCGTGATCCTCTTGAGGCTTCTTATTCATACGCTCAGACATGATCATGACGAATTGCTCCTGATTGGTTAGAAGCGGATCAGCCTTCTGCTGATCGGGGGGATCCACATATCGACTTCCGGGCAGAACAATGCGATGGGAGCTTATTGCCGGTGTAACATGATGGATCCCATCTAAGATCGTCTGGGTTTGTGGATCTAGCAGGATGATATTGCTATGTCGTCCCATGAGCTCAATGATGATAACCTTGTCACGTATATCACCTAGTTCATCGCGATGATTAATATGAATATGGATAATCCGTTCTGATCCAATCTGTTCGATTCGAGTTATGACTCCGTTCTCACAGTGCTTACGCAGGAGCATACAGAACATCGGTGCTTCCATGGGGTTCAAGAAAGCCTGTTCGGATAAATGCAACCGTGGGTATGTAGGATTCGCGGATAGTAATAGCTTACCGTTCTGTCCCTGATATCTCACATTGAGAATGACATCGTATGGTGACGGTTGATGAATTTTATTTATTTTGGCTCCGGAGAGCAGTTGAAGTTGCTTCACTAATGCATGTGTGACTAATCCATCTAATGCCATAATTGAATGCTCCTAAACTTCCTATTTATAAATCCTCTACTATCATGCCATACTTCGCGCCAAAACTTAAGGGCTCCATGGGATATTTTTCAGCTTGTCTGAATAAACATCAGCATGAGCGTACAAGTTCTAAGGTGTAGTAGCAGGATAGAGGAAATTTCTCAAATGGAGGGGAAACGTATATGAGCGCCAAAGAGTGGTATCAGTTTGATGTTAATTCCGTCTGTGCTCTTCAACAAACGAGCCTGAAAGATGGGCTTCAAGACAACGATGCTAAGTTACGACTTGCGGAGCAGGGTAAGAATGAATTGCAGGAAGCTGAAAGGAAATCACCCATTACACAATTTCTAAATCAATTCAGAGATTTTATGGTGCTCGTGCTTTTCGGGGCGACTCTGATTTCTGGATTGCTTGGCGAGTATCTGGATGCTATTACAATCGTTGCGATCATTATTATGAACGCCATTCTTGGATTTGCCCAAGAATATCGAGCGGAACGGTCTCTACGTGCATTGAAGCAATTAACATCCCCGATGGCGAACGTGATTCGAGGTGGACTATCACAGCATATCCCCGCAAGTTTATTAGTTGCAGGTGATTTGGTTATGTTGGAGAGTGGCGACCGAATTCCAGCTGATCTCCGATTCACGGAGGCGAACAGCTTATATGTCGAGGAATCGGCGCTTACTGGGGAATCTCTTCCCGTGAATAAGCATAATCGAGAAATTCGGGCGGATAGCATAGCGCTTGGAGATCAGAAGAATATAGGATTCATGGGTACGATGGTCACTAGAGGTACAGCAAGAGGTATTGTAGTGCGTACAGGTATGGACACGGAGATGGGTAAGATTGCACATCTGATTCAGAGCACTGAATCCGGTGAGACCCCTCTGCAGCATCGATTGGAGCAGTTAGGGAAAATTCTCATAGGTGTAGCGATAGCATTGACCATCGTTGTTGTATTAGCAGGAATTATTCACGGTCAGCCTGCTTATGGGATGTTCCTAGCCGGTGTTAGTCTCGCGGTAGCTGCAATTCCAGAAGGATTACCAGCAATCGTTACGATTGCTCTTGCGATGGGTGTGCAACGAATGATTAAGCGACGAGCCATCGTAAGGAAGCTGCCTTCTGTAGAGACATTGGGCTGCGCTTCGGTGATCTGCTCTGACAAGACAGGAACGTTAACTCAGAATAAGATGACAGTAACCCACATGTGGGTTGACGGTAAGCTGCTGGAGGTTACGGGAACGGGGTATGAGCCATATGGTGAAATGAAATACGAGGGTAAGCATGTTGATCCGAAGAACGATCTTTCATTGGAACGATTATTGTCCGTTGCGATATTGTGTAATAATGCTGCACTTGTAGAAGTAGAGCCAGATACGAATAAGAAGAAGGCTTCGAAAGCTGTGGAACAACCGATATGGATGATAAAAGGAGACCCAACAGAAGGTGCGTTAATGGTCTTGGGAGCTAAAGCAGGAATAACTCCAAAAACGATGGGAGCCTTCTATAGCCGAGAGATGGAATTTCCTTTCGAATCTGAACGTAAACGGATGTCCGTTGTGGTGAAGCATCAAGGCAGTCGAATGGTATTTGTTAAGGGGGCGCCTGATGAGCTATTACATCATTGTTCCCACATTCTATGGGAGGGCAAGGTTATTCCATTGACCAATACAATTCGTCAGCGAGCGTTATCAGCCAATGAAGGCATGGCGAAGGCTGCATTACGTGTCATTGGTATGGCGTATCGTGTCTTAAAGCCCCATGATTCCGTAGTGGATGCTTCGGCGGTAGAGCGGCAGCTTATATTCGTTGGCTTAACGGGTATGATGGATCCTCCACGACAAGAGGTACGTGCATCCATTCAGCTATGCCGTAAAGCGGGAATCAAGACGGTAATGATTACAGGAGATCATCAAGCGACGGCTGAGGCCATTGCGGAGAAATTAGGTATTATGCAGAAAGGTGGTCTTTCCGTTACGGGTCGTCAGCTTTCTTCGATGTCGGATGAGGAATTAGACCATATCATTAACGATGTTTACGTCTACGCAAGGGTATCGCCTGAGCATAAGCTGCGTATCGTTAAGGCACTTAAAGCGAATGGTCATGTAGTGGCGATGACAGGGGATGGTGTTAATGATGCTCCAGCGATCAAGGCGGCAGATATCGGCATTGCCATGGGCATTACAGGAACGGATGTAACGAAGGAAGCATCTTCCTTAATATTAAGTGATGATAATTTTGCCACGATTGTAGCAGCAATTGAAGAGGGTCGAGGCATATATGAGAACATTCGTAAATTCATTCGATATTTGCTCGCTTCTAATGTTGGTGAAATTCTAACGATGTTCATAGCTATGCTTATGGGTATGCCTTTACCGCTGGTGCCTATTCAAATTCTATGGGTTAACTTAGTAACGGATGGGCTGCCAGCCATGGCTCTTGGTGTTGATCAACCGGAGAAGGATTTAATGCAGCACCGCCCAAGGTCAGCCAGAGAGAATATATTCGCACGACGTTTAGGATGGAAAATTGTTAGTCGTGGAGCTTTGATTGGTATATGTACACTCGGTGCATTCTGGATCAGTTTACAATATAATTCGGCTGAGGTTGACAATTTGGTGCGCGCTCAGACTGTAGCTTTTGCGACGCTGGTTATGGCTCAATTGATCCATGTGTTCGATTGTCGCAGCTCTCGTTCTATTTTTCATCGTAATCCATTTCAGAATCGTTATCTGGTGTTAGCTGTGTTATCCTCTGTGCTACTGCTCTTGGGAGTCGTCTATGTGGATGCCATGCAGCCTATATTCAAGACGGTGGAGCTTGGGGTTAGTGAGTGGGTTATTGTCCTCATTGCTGCGGGTATTCCAACCTTCTTCTTCGGTATTGGAAGCTTGTTGAAGGGGAGGGGTAGACCTTCGCATAGTGACCGTTCTATTGGAAGAAAGTCTTATGAACCAGCAGCATAAATTGATCTGCTATGACTATGCATGCGAATCGAATTGCGGTATGATATAGGACAGTAGATTTGAACAGTTGTTAGAAAGGCGGATAAAAGCAATGATTTTTACGAAAATGCACGGTTTAGGTAATGATTTTATTGTATTAGCAACCGAAGCGAGATTGCCAGACAATGCCGCTGAACTTGCTATCCAGTATTGCGATCGACACTTCGGTATTGGTGCGGATGGTCTCGTGTACATTCTACCATCGGTGAAGGCAGATTTTATGATGCGCATTATTAACTCTGACGGTTCCGAAGCGGAGCAATGCGGGAATGCAATTCGATGTGTGGCCAAATATGTATACGATAGAAGATTGACGAATAAGACCGAAATTTCTATAGAAACCATTGGGGCGGGTGCACAGAATGTGCAATTGAATCTTGATGCAGCCGGCAAAGTAGCTACAGTACGTGTAGATATGGGTAAACCTATTCTAGATGGTTTGACGGTACCGACGACTATTGATCACAATCCAGTTATTCGTTATCCCATTGAAGTTGATGGACGAACGTTCGAATTTACGGCTGTATCCATGGGTAACCCCCACTGCGTGATCTACGTGGACGATGCAGTAGGTATGGATTTACAACAATGGGGTCCTAAGCTGGAAAACCACCCGATGTTCCCACGCAAAATTAATGTGGAATTCGCCACGGTGAAATCTCGTGAATTTGTAGATATGCGTGTATGGGAGCGCGGAGCGGGTCCAACCTTAGCCTGTGGTACCGGTGCTTGTGCAACGTTAGCAGCTTCTGTAATGAATGGACTAACCGATCGAACTGCAGTAATCTCCTTAAAGGGCGGCGATCTTCATATTGAGTGGAATGAGGCTGATGATCATATCTATATGACAGGCCCTGCTACAGAAGCGTTCACTGGATCGATGCTATGAAGCCAGATTTGCGCGTGAAATTAAGCAACAGCATACTCGTCGGTGATGGCGCTATGGGTACCTATCTGTACCAGATTGGCTTCCCTGTTGGTATTTCCTATGAGGAGCTTAATTTATCCCAACCAGAAATTATTGAGAGAGTTCATCGTGAGTATTATGACGCAGGCGCACGGTTTATCGAGACGAATACGTATTCTGCCAATCGAGAGCGCCTGTCCAAATTTGGATTAGAAGCTGATGTCGAGCAGATAAACCGTGCTGGAGTTGAGATCGCCCGCAAGGCTGTGGGTAGTGATGCTTACGTAATCGGAGCGGTTGGATCCATTCGTGCAGGGAAGCGGAAGAATATACGGACCACACAGATTGAAGCTGATTTTGCCCAACAAATCGAAGTGTTAACCGGATCATCTGTGGATGGTATTCTACTCGAAACCTTCTATGATCTGGATGAGATATTAATAGCCTTGCAAATTACCCGTAAATTCAGTGATCTGCCCGTTATCTGTCAGTTTGCTATGGAGGATGTGGGTCGCACATCCGATGGATTCCCAGTATCTGAAGCATTCGAACAATTGATTGCTGCAGGTGCAGATGTCGTTGGGTTTAATTGCCGCACAGGACCGAATGGAATTATGCGTGTATTAGAGAAAACGAGTGTTCCGGCTGAGGTTCCGATTTCTGTGTTTCCGAATGCGGGTATTCCTGATTACATCGATGGTCGATATCGGTATGTATCTACACCTGCCTACTTCGCAGAGAGTGCATTGCGTTTCGCAGACTTGGGCGCGCGAGTCATTGGCGGCTGTTGCGGGACGACACCAGCACATATTCAAGCGATGGCAGAGGCGCTCATTCATTATGTTCCTAATGGATCTTCGGATGGACAGTTGATTGAGAAACCGAGTACGCTCGTGACGGTATCTGAACCAACGAACAATCCTGAAGCGCAGTTGCCTCTTAATGAAGAGCTTTCAATCGTAGAGCTTGTGAAGCAACGCCATACTGTTATTGTAGAACTAGATCCACCACGTGATCTGGACATCACCAAGTTTATGGCTGGCGCTGCGGCGCTTAAGGCTGCTCGTGCAGATGCGATCACGATGGCAGATAACTCACTTGCTGTTACTCGAATGAGTAATTTGGCATTAGGAACTCTAATCCAAGATAAGCTGGGTATCCGGCCCTTGATTCATATCGCATGTCGAGACCGCAATCTGATAGGGACGCAATCTCACTTGATGGGATTAGATGCACTCGGCATCGATCATGTATTGGCAGTAACTGGAGACCCTGCGAAGTTCGGTGATTTGCCTGGCTCTAGCTCGGTGTATGATCTAACCTCGTTCGAGATTATTCGAATGATCAAGCAATTGAACGAAGGCACTGCCTTCTCGGGGAAGCCATTGAAGCAAAAGGCCAAATTTATTGTAGGTGCAGCATTTAATCCTAACGTGAAGCATCTGGACAAGGCGGTCTTGAGGCTAGAACGTAAGGTGAAGGCAGGCGCTGATTATATTATGACTCAGCCCGTCTATGATCCCTTAATCATGGAACAAGTTCATGAGATGACACGGTATCTGGGTGTGCCGATATTCATTGGCATTATGCCGTTAGCTACTGGGCGGAATGCAGAGTATCTGCACAATGAAGTCCCAGGCATTCAGCTTTCAGACGAAGTTCGTCGCAGGATGAACGGATTAGAGAAAGAGGAAGGTCGCCAGATGGGCAATCAGATAGCCAAGGAGCTTCTGGATGCGGCAATGCCACTCTTCAATGGAATCTATATTATTACACCATTCTTGAATTATGAAATGTCAGTAGATTTAACGAATTATGTATGGGAAAAGGCGCCTCTTCATTCATAATCCCCTGACACAGGTCGGCTTCCAATTAAACACACTTGCTTGTCACGATGGTTTAATTTCCATGGTACTTTTCCCGACACAGGTCGGCTTCCAATTAAACACACTTGCTTGTCACGATGGTTTAATTTCC
>JBBDTA010000153.1:0-42196 GCA_040904605.1 Paenibacillaceae bacterium | reverse complement strand
GACACAGGTCGGCTTCCAATTAAACACACTTGCTTGTCACGATGGTTTAATTTCCATGGTACTTGTACCCATATACAAAATGCTTTAAAATAGGGTAATGGCTTAAGGAAAAGTTAACTCGTTAAAGTTTAATTAGTCTGGGGGAAATGATAAAATGGCAATTAAACTTATTAACATCGGGTTTGGTAATATCGTCTCGGCTAATCGAATCATCTCGATCGTTAGTCCCGAATCAGCGCCGATTAAGCGAATCATCCAAGAAGCAAGAGATAGACACATGCTCATTGATGCTACTTATGGTAGAAGAACACGTGCCGTCATTATAACTGACAGCGATCACGTCATATTATCTGCAGTTCAGCCAGAAACAGTAGCTCATCGTTTATCCAATAAGGATGACGATCAAGACGAATAACTTGTGAGGGAAATGATGAGTAAAGGATTATTGATCGTATTATCCGGGCCTTCGGGTGTCGGTAAAGGCACAGTGTGTTCCACATTGCGTAAGTGTAATCCCGACATTGTGTATTCCGTATCTGCAACTACAAGAGCACCACGGGATGGTGAGCAGGATGGAATTAACTACTTCTTCAAATCGCAAGACCAATTCCGCCAAATGATTGAACATGATGAGCTTCTGGAATGGGCAGAGTATGTTGGCAACTATTATGGAACTCCACGCAGCTTCGTGAATGAGACCATACATAATGGCAAAGATATTATTCTGGAGATTGAGGTGCAAGGTGCTCTGCAGGTTAAGGAGCGTTTTCCTCAAGGTGTGTTTATTTTCCTGCTTCCACCATCATTAGAGGAATTGAAATATCGTATCACGAATCGTGGTACTGAATCTGAAGACTCGATACGTGATCGCATGACAGTAGCTGTTGAAGAGCTAAGACTGCTGGAGCAATATGATTATGCAGTAATTAATGATGAGATAAGCTCAGCATGTGGTAGAATAGAAGCTATTATTACTGCGGAGCATTCGAAGCGAGAACGAATGCTGCCACAAGTACAAAAATGGATTGCGGAGGTGTAAGGTTATGTTGTACCCATCAATTGATGAAATGTTACAAAAAGTAGACAGTAAATATACACTTGTGGTTGCTGCCTCACGAAGAGCAAGAATGCTAAGAGATGGTAGTAAAACGGAAATGCACGCACCGAAATCACACAAGTATGTTGGTGTTGCACTTGAAGAAATTTATAACGATTTTGTAAGATACGAACGTTTGGAGTAGAATAAAAGAAACAGGAAGAAACCATTAATAAGCGACTAGGGTGAACCGAAAGGTTCACCCTTCGTTGTAACGTGTAGTTACACAAAATTTAGCAGATGCTTACGAAGTAGTTTTGTTACACAAAACTTTAAAGGAGTGGAACAGGATGCGGGGGAAAACAGTTGTTCTTGGCGTTACCGGTGGGATTGCTGCTTACAAAGCGGCGGCATTGTGCAGTAAGCTTGCCCAAGCCGGCGTGGATGTACGAGTGATGATGACCAGATCAGCTACCCAATTTGTTCAGCCACTCACCTTCCAAACCTTGTCTCGCCATGCTGTAGCAATCGATACCTTCGACGAGCACGATCCATCGGTTGTACAGCATATTGATCTTGCAGATGCAGCGGATCTTATCGTGATTGCTCCGGCCACAGCGAATGTGATTGGCAAGCTAGCAAACGGGATCGCTGATGACATGCTTACAACAACGGTTTTGGCCTCTGTGGCACCCGTGCTTATTGCTCCGGCTATGAATGTTCATATGTACGATCATCCAGCTGTACAGCATAATCTAACTACCCTCAAGCAACGAGGTGTTCAGATCTTCGATCCAGGAGAAGGCCAGCTTGCTTGTGGTTACATCGGTAAAGGTCGGATGGCGGAGCCAGAGCAGCTGTTCGAGCGGATTGCAGCATTACTCTCCGATCATCGACCATTGCAAGGCAAACGAGTGCTTATCACTGCTGGGGGAACAATTGAACGTATTGATCCAGTTCGGTATCTAACGAATGACTCTTCAGGTAAGATGGGTTATGCCTTTGCAGAGATCGCTAAGGAATTAGGGGCAGAGGTCACTCTGATCTCAGGTCGGACCGTCCTAGCTTCACCTGCAGGTGTCGAAGTCGTCTCTATTGAATCAGCTGAAGAGATGCTCCATGCAACACTGGAACGATTCGATCATACAGATATTGTAATCAAGGCAGCAGCTGTCGCTGATTATAGACCAGCATCGATTGCCATGAAGAAGATAAAGAAGAGCGATGATATATTACAGTTAGAATTAGTCAAGAACCCTGACATTCTACAGCAACTTGGTGAGCGTAAGACCTCACAGTTCATCGTGGGCTTTGCTGCTGAGACAGAAGATATGGAACGATATGCACTGGATAAGCTACAGCGTAAGCGTTGTGATCTGCTTGTTGCGAATAATGTAACATTACCAGGTGCAGGCTTTGGAACAGATACAAATATCGTTACCTTGTTCGATGAACATGGTGTAATCGAGTCGCTGCCTCTAATGGATAAGCGTCAGGTAGCCCGGCATGTGATGGAGTTAGTCGCCAAGCGAATAGCTCAACGTCAACCCGGCATATTGGAGTAATCTGCCTATGATAGCAAAGGTAATTGTAGATGTCCCAGCTAAACAAACGAACCGTGCATTCGATTATGGAGTGCCTGATGAGTGGGCGTCATGGATCGAGGTAGGAAGTCGAGTAGGTGTCCCCTTCGGCCCTAGGATCATCCAGGGCTTCGTTGTTGCGTTACAAGAATATAGTGATGTAGATCCCAAGAAGCTCAGGATGGTTGCACAGATGCTAGATCTGGTCCCGCCGTTAACACCTGAACTTGTTGAGCTGTCCAGATGGATGAGCCATAAGTATATGTGCCATGAGATTATCGCACTTCAAGCGATGATTCCAGGTGCACTGAAGGCCAAATATGAACGTATGCTATCTGCAGCCTCTGAATTTACACATTCCGAGGTGACTGCTGAAGAGCTTGCGATTATGGATTATGTGGTGCAGAAGGGACAAGTTGAGTTTTCTGCGCTCACGGAATATTTTGCTGGAAACGAGCTTGTTATTAAGGGGTTAATTCGGCGTGGCCTATTAAATGAAAGACAAACCGTTAAGGATCGAATGCAACCGAAGAAACGGCAAACGGTATTCCCTCCAAGTGATCTAGGGGCCATAGCTAGTTATATGGAACAGATTCCGTTGCGCTCCAAACGTCAGAAGGATGTGCTTGCGTTCTTCGATTTAAACCCTGAACCCATTCCGATGTCAGAGCTTACAGAGAGACTGCAGATTAGCTCGGGAACGGTGAAATCCTTAGCTGACAAGGGTTGGATTACAATCGGTGATGTCGAGATGATGAGGGACCCGTATGAAGGTAAGTCCTTCACGCGTACTCAGCCACTTGATCTAACGGAAGAACAACAGAAGGTTTTTGAACCTATTGTTGCATCCTTGGAATCCTTGGAGAGACAAATTTATTTGCTGCATGGCGTAACGGGTAGTGGAAAGACAGAAATTTATCTCCAATCCATACAACACTGTCTCGAGATGGGCAGGGATGCCATTGTGCTCGTTCCTGAGATTGCACTTACTCCACAGATGGTCGATCGCTTCAAGGGAAGGTTCGGTGAGTTGGTAGCTGTACTACATAGTCGACTTTCACAAGGGGAACGTTATGACGAGTGGCGCAAAATTCAGCGTAAGCAGGTTCGGGTTGTTATTGGCGCTCGTTCTGCTGTATTCGCACCGCTCACAGAAATTGGTTTAATTATTATTGATGAAGAGCATGAATCATCCTATAAGCAAGAAGAAAGTCCCAAGTATCATGCGAGAGATGTAGCTGCTGAGAGAGCATTATATCATGGTGCTGTTGTCATCCTTGGTTCGGCAACACCTTCTATTGAATCCTATTACAGCTCCGTGCAAGATAATGATAGGATCAAGCTGCTTACGATGGAGTACCGCGTTGAGGGACGTCCACTACCCGCTGTCGAGATTGTGGATATGCGCGAAGAGCTCAAGAACGGTAATCGTTCCATGTTTAGTCGCCAGCTATATGACGGAATTGAGCAACGGCTAGCACGCAAGGAACAGATGGTGCTTCTCCTGAATCGGCGTGGTTATGCAACTTTCGTGCTATGTCGTTCTTGCGGTTATACAGCTGCATGCCCACATTGTGAGATTAAATTAACCTATCATCAGAGAGCAGAGATGCTTCGTTGTCATTATTGTGGATATGCTGAGAAGCAACAGCTGGTATGTCCAACTTGTGGCAGTGAGCACATCCGCCATTTTGGTACGGGGACACAGAAGGTCGAAGAAGAGCTGGTGAAGCTGTTCCCTGGCATCCGCGTCATTCGAATGGATGTTGACACCACGAATGAGAAGGGCGCACACGAGAAATGGTTGAATATGTTCCGAGATCGTCAAGCGGATGTATTGCTCGGTACGCAGATGGTTGCCAAAGGGTTGGACTTCCCTGATGTAACGCTTGTTGGTGTAATAGCGGCGGATTCTGTGCTCAATCTTCCTGATTTTCGTTCGGTAGAGAAGACATTCCAGCTATTGACCCAGGTTGCCGGAAGAGCAGGTAGACATCAGCTTCCTGGTGAGGTGTTCATCCAAACGTACAACCCCGAACATTACAGTATGCTAAATGCCCAGCAGCATGATTACCGTACGTTCTATCATACGGAAATTCACTATCGGAAGCAGCTTGCTTACCCTCCATACAGTCACATAACTTTAATCACACTCGCACATGAACAAATCCCGATTTTGGTGCAGGCTGGGGAGGCAATAGTTAGATCCATACGGGAAAATTGGCGTTCTTGGGCGTTAAAGAATGACTTAGAAACTACATTAAACCGTCATTTGGAGCATTATTTAGAGATTTTAGGTCCGGTTTCTTCGCCGATTGCTCGTTTAAAGGATAGATATCGCTACCAGTGCGTGGTAAAATATCGGGGAGAGCTTCCAGTGGCGGATTGGCTGCGTAAAGCGATGGAGGCTGTTGCCGAGCAGGTTGAGAAAAATAAAATGTTAATCAGCGTGGATGTTGATCCACAATCAATGATGTAAGGGAAGAGGATAATGATGGCTATCCGTATTATAGTGAAGGATCCTGACCCAGTATTGCGTGAAATCGCCAAGCTGGTGCCGAAGGTAACACCTAACATTCTAAAGCTTCTCGATGATATGGCGGACACTATGTATGATGCTGGTGGAGTAGGTTTAGCCGCTCCACAGGTCGGTATACAGAAGCGTGTGATTGTGCTGGATCCTCACGATGGGGAAACGGAGCTAATAGAGCTAATTAATCCAGTAATTACTCATGCTGACGGTGAACAGCTTGGAGCAGAAGGCTGCTTGAGTATTCCCGGCTTGAACGGAGATGTGAATCGCAAGCTGAACATCACAGTTATAGGCTGGGATAGAGACGGTAATGAAATCATCATCGAAGCAAGCGGTTATCTTGCACGTATTTTTCAACATGAAATTGATCATCTGAATGGCATATTATTCACTGATATTGCTGAGGCGGTCTATAAGATTCCACCAGTTGAACCAGGAGAGTGAATTTTTGAACATCTTATTCATGGGCACACCTGAATTTGCCATTCCTTCACTCAGAATGTTGATTGAGGAAGGCTACAATGTCGTTGCTGTTATCACACAGCCGGATCGACCTAAAGGTCGTAAGAAGCTGATGACACCTCCTCCTGTCAAGGAGGAAGCCGAGCGACATCAAATTCCAGTCTATCAGCCGCAACGGATGCGTGATCCAGCGGTTACCGAAGCGATTGCTGCATATAAACCAGATCTCATCGTAACTGCAGCATATGGGCAAATTTTACCGAAATCTGTACTAGCTATACCCCGATTAGGGTGTATTAATATACATGGTTCACTACTGCCTTTATACCGTGGTGGTGCACCTATTCAGTACGCCATTATGAAAGGCGAGAAGATTACGGGTGTAACGATTATGTATATGGCAGAGGGTTTGGATACTGGCGATATGATCAGCAGGATTGAGGTTCCGATCGAAGACGAAGATGATGCAGGTACCTTATTCGAGAAGCTCAGTGTCGTTGGCGCCAGCTTGCTGAAACGGACTTTACCTGATCTTATAGAGGGTCGATGCACAGCAACACCCCAGAACGATCATGAAGCGACCTATGCTCGCGTGATCACCAGAGACGATGAACGACTGAATTGGTCGGATTCAAGCATGCACATATTTAATCACATCCGTGCTTTACGGCCATGGCCGGGAGCTTATACGCTATGGAACAATGAGGTATTCAAAATATGGTCTTGCTTGAAGCCTGAGCCTGAGGTTGCTAATAGGAATGAACGTCGTATTGCTGGAACGGTAATCAGCGTATTCCCAGCTGGTATTATAGTTTCTACAGGGGATGGAACACTGACATTAACTGAGGTTCAGCCTGCCGGCAAAACACGGATGCCGGTTTCTGAATTTGTGAAGAATGGACGTCTGACCGAAGGCACTGTGTTTAGTGGAGTTAGTGGAGGTGTTCGAAGCATTGAATGAAACCAAACGACGACCTCAATCTACACGTGAGCTTGCTATGGACGTGTTGGTTCGCGTCGAACAGGAGCAAGCCTATAGTAATATTGCTCTCAATCAAGCTTTACTAAGAGCCAATTTACCCCGCAGTGAAGCTGGACTCGTAACTGAGCTCGTATATGGCACGATACAGCGGTTGAATACAATCGATTATTTGCTCTCCCGCTTCTTAAGTAAGGGTCTGGACAAGCTCGAGCCGTGGGTGCGGAATCTATTACGGCTTAGCTTGTATCAGATCCATTATCTAGATCGGATACCGCCTCATGCAGCAGTGAATGAAGCTGTAACGATAGCAGGTCGTAAAGGCCATAAAGGGATATCGGGTATGGTTAATGCTGTGCTACGGAATATATTACGTCAACCGGAAAAGCTAGAAATTCCCACAGATCTTCCCGTTGTTCAGTCGATTGCACTCACATATTCCCACCCGGAGTGGATGGTTAGCCGCTGGATCGATCAATTCGGCGAAGGTGAGACAAGAGCGATCTGCGAATCGAATAATAACCCTCCGCATACGAGTATAAGGGTGAATGGAATTCAGACGACTCCTGAGCAGTTCCTTGAGCTACTAAGTGCGCAAGGTTATTCCGCTAAGCGATCCGTTATAGCGCCTGATGGCCTTGTTGTTGAGGGTGGAGGCAATATGGCTATGACTTCGTGGTATAATGATGGGCTTATCTCCATTCAGGATGAAAGCTCGATGCTCGTAGCTAGAATTGTTGACCCGCAGCCGGGCATGAAGGTATTGGATTGCTGCGCGGCACCTGGAGGGAAGACTACACATATGGCAGAGCTTATGAATGATCAGGGCTCCATTATGGCTTATGACATTTATGAGCATAAGAAGCAGCTCATTGACGCACAGACCAAGCGTTTAGGTCTGCATGCTATAGATGCAAAGATTGGTGATGCTCGCCAGCTTGCTAATGAATATGGCGATCATACCTTTGATCGGATCCTCCTAGATGCTCCATGTTCGGGTTTAGGTGTGATTCGTCGCAAACCAGATCTCAAATGGGTTAAGCTAGAAAGTGACATTACAGAAATTCGAGCTATACAATACGCCATTCTGGACAATATTCACAATCTGCTAAAGCCTGGCGGTATGCTTATCTATAGTACATGCACACTTGAGTATGAAGAGAATCAAGCCGTAATTAGCGAATTTCTTGCGAAGCACCCAGATTTCACTTTAGATATCACGATTACCGATCGATTGCCTGCCTTAACTCCGCGCATAGTGGGAGAGGGCATGCTGCAAATTTTGCCGCATCAATATCAATCCGATGGCTTCTTCATAGCCCGACTTCGTAAACAAGCCCTTTAAAGCAGGGAAGCTAGTGTGATAAAATAGAACAGATAAGCAACACTATAGAGTAAATATGTATTCTTGGAATGGATTGTGATGAGATGAAGCCATTTATTTATGATTTAACTTTAGAGCAGCTAGAGGAATGGATGAAGACTCATGATCTTCCTAAATTCCGCGCGGGTCAAATATTCGATTGGTTGTATGTCAAACGAGTGAATCAATTCGAAGAGATGACGAATCTACCTAAGGAACTGCAAAGGCTATTAGCCGAACAATTTGAATTTGTTACGCTTAAAGAAATTACACGCATGCAATCGTCTGATGGTACTGTGAAATTCTTATTTCAGCTGCAAGATGATAACGCTATTGAAACTGTGCTCATGAAACACAATTACGGTAACAGCGTTTGTGTAACGACTCAAGTAGGGTGTCGTGTTGGATGTACGTTTTGTGCATCTACATTAGGAGGCTTGAAGCGAGATTTAACTCCAGGTGAGATTATAGCGCAAGTCGTGAAGTGCCAGCAAATGCTTGATCCAACGAATGAGCGAGTGAGTAGTATAGTCGTCATGGGTATAGGTGAGCCATTCGAGAATTATGATGCTTTAATGAATTTCCTAAGGGTTATCATTCATGAGAAGGGCTTGAATATTGGTCAACGACATATCACAGTCTCAACCAGTGGAATTGCTCCTAACATTTATCGGTTTGCGGACGAGAATACTCAGATTAATCTGGCGATCTCTATTCATGCACCGAATGATAAGCTGCGCTCTAAGCTGATGCCGGTCAATCGTCGTTTTCCATTCTCTGAAGTCATGAAAGCGCTGAAATATTATTGGGATAAGACTGGCCGCCGAATTACCTTTGAATATGCATTAATCGGTGGAGTTAACGACCAACCGGAGCATGCTGAGGAGCTGGCCGATGTATTGAATGCGTCAGGCATACTATGTCATGTGAATTTAATCCCGGTCAATTATGTACCGGAACGAAATTATGTGCAGACACCCAGAGAGCTTATCTTTCAATTCCAACGAATACTGGAGCATAAGAAAGTGAATGCAACTATACGCCGTGAACAAGGCGGAGATATAGCCGCAGCCTGCGGCCAGCTTCGAGCCAAGCACATGGAGTCGACTGAGGTGGAGCAAAGATGAAGACGGCCTATAAGACGGATATTGGCCGTATCCGTTCGGTGAATGAAGATTGTGCTGCCGTACGTTCAGACATGAACGGTTTGACATTGGCATTACTAGCGGATGGAATGGGTGGTCACAAAGCTGGAGACGTTGCAAGCCAGATGACGATTGATGTGATGCAACGTGAATTGAAGACCGTTCATCATGAGATGTCAGCGAAGCAATGGGAAGAAGTGATGATCCGAGCCATTGATCGGGCTAATGAAGAGGTTTACAGTAAGGCCAGTCAGAGTTCTGATTATCTAGGGATGGGGACTACTATAGTTGTTGGATTGATGACTAGTAATCGACTTTCTATTGCTCATATTGGTGATAGCCGAGCCTACTTGATTCACAAAGGTAAACTTACTCGAATTACGGATGATCATTCCTTAGTTAACGAATTATTAAAGTCCGGTCAGATTAGTGAAGAGGAAGCGAATCTTCATCCTAGACGTAATGTAATAACCCGCGCGCTTGGTACTGAACCGAGAATTGAAGCTGATATTAGCCATGCAGAATGGCATTCAGGGGATACTCTTTTGTTATGTACAGATGGTTTGAGCAATTTATTAGCTGAGGCTTCCATTATAGAAATACTTAATATGGATTCACCGCTAGAAGGTAAAGCAGACCTTCTGATCGAACGCGCACTTGAGGCTGGTGGAGATGACAATGTAACCGTAGTGTTGGTTTCCAATGAACAACCTCTCATCAAGGAAGGGGGACAAGTGAATGATCGGTCGTGAGCTGGGCAAGCGTTATGAAGTGATCGAAAGAGTAGGCGGCGGCGGAATGGCTATCGTATACAAGGCGCATGATACTCTGCTTAATCGTAAAGTAGCTGTTAAGGTATTACGTCAGCAATATACGAATGATGATGATTTCATTCGTCGCTTCCGTCGAGAAGCACAAGCAGCAGCCTCGTTATCTCATCCGAATATTGTAAGCATATATGATGTGGGTCAGGATGACGATGTCTATTACATTGTGATGGAATATATCGAAGGTTCAACATTGAATGACAAGATCAAAGAAATGGCACCCTTACAGATTGAAGAAGCTGTGCATATCGCTAGCCAAATCTGTGATGCACTCGATCATGCCCATCAGAATGAGATTATACACCGTGATATCAAACCACATAATATACTGATTGGTAAGAACGGTCGAATTAAAGTAACAGACTTTGGTATTGCACGTGCTACAGCCTCTGCGGACATTACTCAGACTGGTGCTGTGCTTGGTTCTGTTCATTATTTCTCTCCGGAGCATGCTAAAGGCGTAACTCAAGGAGCTAAATCGGATTTATATTCTCTAGGAATCGTATTATATCAAATGTTGACAGGGAAGCTTCCATTCATTGGAGAAAGCCCTATAAGTGTGGCCTTAAAGCATCTGCAAGAGAAAGTGGAGGAGCCGAGGAAGGTTAATCCACTCATTCCGCAAAGTGTGGAGAATATTATTCTGAAGGCCGTACGCAAAAATCCAGAGGAACGGTACATATCTGCCAAAGAAATGCTCGAGGATCTGGATAGCTGCTTGCTACCTGAACGCAGGGTTGAGCCTAAAGCTTCATTCGCTGCTACAGAAGAGCATGATGATGAGCGAACATTGATTATTCCTGCTGTCCGACATGATCAACGGTTTCCGGATAAACAGCAAAACCAGTCTATGGAACGACAGGATTCGAAACGATGGGCTGAGGTTCAAGATGAAAAGCCAAACCGTGCGTGGATCAAACCTTTAATCTGGATTGTATTAGTAATCGGATTATTACTTGCTATGTGGTATGGCGTTATGTGGCTCAAGAATAAATTTGAAGTACCTGATGTTATTGTGCCAGAAGTTGTTGGTATGACTCTTGACGAAGCCAAAGCAGAGTTGGCTTCTGTTAAACTGCAGGTTCAGGAGCCAGTCGAGAATGAGATAAGTGATGAGGTTGCCAAAGGTGTTGTTATCTCTCAAGATAAAGTAGGGGTAACCGCTAAGGAACAATCATTTATTAAACTAGTCGTAAGTAGTGGACCAGAGATGGACTTCATGGATGATTATGTGGGTTTGCAATGGAAGGAAGTCGAGCTTACATTAGCAGCGAAATATAAAGAAAAGGAACCTAACAAGGTAGAAGAAGAGAGTGAAGAACCGGCAGGCACTGTACTTAGACAAATTCCAGCGTATGATGAGGAGTTTAATCCAAAAGTAACAGAGATCTTCATTACCGTCAGCACTGGACCAGGCACGATATCGATGCCTGATCTAACAGGGCTAACTTTAGAGCCTGCCAAAGTTATTCTCGAGAAAGAAGGCCTAAAGCTCGCCAAGGACGGAATTAAGATGGAAAAGACATATTCCCCTAAGGACTATATATATAGGCAGTTCCCTTATCAGCCGAATGAGCTTGTAGAGCCCGGGTCGGAAATCACTTTATATGTCAGTGACGGGCTACCGGACGATGCGGTAGAGGATTTGAAATCAGTTACGGTTGCTCCGACTAATCCGGGAGAATCGACGACTGTTAAAATCCTGGTAACGGATGCTTCAGGTGATAGTGTGGAATGGGGTATAACAGATATTACCGAGGAAAAATCCTTTACCATTCGACTTGTGCTTTCACCTAAGAAGAATGCTGTAATTACGGTGTATCGTAATGATAAGCCTTATGACACGCATACAGTGACCTATTCTGAGGCTAAGAATCGCCAATCTCCAGAGATTGATGTAGATGAGGTAGAGGCACCTGTAGACGGTGGATCTGAGCAGCAGCAAGCGGCTGAACTCGGCCCTGTCAACGTTGGCCAATGATCAAAGGTCCCACTAAATAGAGGAGGCTTAATGTATGCCAGATGGGCTTATTGTTAAAGCATTAAGCGGATATTATTATGTGTTACCGGATCATGCTAAATCCAATGAGGCACCCATTCAGTGTAGAGGAAGAGGCATTCTAAGGAAGAATGAGATTACTCCTCTTGTAGGTGATCGTGTTGTTTACACGATGACAGATGGTGGAGAGGGTACTGTAGATGAAATTCTGCCACGTACAACAGAATTAATTCGCCCTCAAGTTGCTAATGCGGATACGGCTTTATTGGTATTTGCTGTAGCTGAACCGGACTTAAGCACACATCTGCTAGACAAATTTCTCGTTCATACAGAGAAAGCTGATCTCCAAACAACGATCTGTATATCCAAGAGTGATCTTCTTCACCCAACAGAAGCTCAATCTTTAGTGGAGATTATTGAGAACATACGTCGAATTTATGAAGCAATAGGATATACAGTGTTAACCTGCAGTGCGAAAACGGGAGAAGGCAAGGAAGAGATTCTGAAGCATCTGGCAGGGAAAATTACCGTTTTCTCAGGTCAATCTGGTGTAGGCAAATCTTCATTGATTAATGCGATCATCCCTAATATGAGCTTGGAGACCAATGAAATAAGTAATAGATTAGGTCGTGGCAAGCACACCACACGTCATGTGGAGCTTATACCGCTTGAGAACGGTGGATGGGTTTTCGATACACCTGGTTTTAGCCAATTGGATTTTGCGGGTATCGAAACAGAGGGCCTTGGTCAGTATTTTGTTGAATTTAATCAATTAGACGATCTTTGCAAATTCCGCGGCTGCTTACATCGTAATGAACCGGATTGCAGGGTCATCGAAGCTGTTCATGACGGCCGGATTGCACAAAGCCGTTATGATCATTATTTAATCTTTTTACAAGAAATAAGTGAGAGGAAGCGGAGGTATTAACGGTATGATTTATTTAGCACCCTCGATATTATCTGCTGACTTTGCTAAGCTGGCACAAGAAATTCAAGAGGTAGAACAAGCTGGAGCGGATTGGCTGCATATCGACGTTATGGATGGTCACTTTGTACCGAATATTACCATAGGTCCACTAATTGTAGAGGCAATACGTCCGCATACGAAGCTTCCGCTGGATGTTCACTTGATGATCGAGCATCCAGATCGGTATGTACCTGCATTCGCCAAGGCAGGAGCTGACCTGATTTCTGTACATGTTGAAGCGGATGTTCATCTACATCGTACCCTTCAGATGATCAAGCAATTTGGCGTGCGTGCTGGAGCCGTCATCAATCCGGCTACACCCGTCGAACAGCTTATCCCGGTTCTGGACATGGTGGATTATATCCTCATTATGACTGTTAATCCTGGGTTTGGGGGGCAGCCCTTCATTCCTTCTACATTGGACAAAATTCGACGATTACGCAGCCTATTAGTCGATCGAGAACTTACTCATATTGACATTGAGGTAGATGGGGGCATTAATGTAGTAACGGCTGAACAAGTTGTAGCTGCAGGTGCTAATGTGCTCGTCGCTGGCAATGCTGTCTTCGGGAGAGCTGACCGCGGTCAGGCATTGACCGAGCTTCGTGAAAGATGTGGAATGAACAGATAATGAACGACATATACTGAGATACCAAAGACGTCTGTCTACGGTATCTTTTTTTTGTGAGTGTCAGACACCTTTTCGAATGGGCGGAATACAATAGTAGTGAATGTGCATGCAGGATAACTAATCATTGGGAGGGGTAGGGGATGAAATTCTATACGATCAAACTACCAAGATTTCTAGGCAGCTTCGTTAAGACCGTCCTTAATACGTTCAGTAAGAAATAATGGACGCCACATTGGTTGGGTCATATAATTCACATGTGTGGCCGGATATATACTTATTATAATGAAAAAAAGCACCATAAGGGTGCTTTTTGCCTCTGGAAAATTGTAATTTACGCTCGAACCAGTTTACCTGATTTCAAAGCACGAGTACTGACATAAACCTTCATAGGTTTACCATCTACAATAATACGTACTTTCTGAACGTTAACTCCCCAAGTACGTTTCGTTTTGTTATTAGCATGAGAAACGTTATTACCGGCTTTTGGTGATTTTCCTGTTATATAACATTTGCGAGACATCGAACACACCTCCTTAAGCAAAATCCGCTTCTTACACGGATGAATCATCTTGACTTGAAACACACTTTTACTATATTATCATGCTTTCTTCATGACAGTCAATAAAAAAGCAAATTAAGTCATGAAACTTGTCCATTCGATAAAACATTTATTTATTCATGTAATTATAGTAAAATGATGATTAAGTCCAGACGTAGATAAGATAGGGGAATATGAATTGTTAAAACATAATCTAGATGGTACAGATTTTATGAATATGATATGGATGGGTGCAAAGAGGCTTCAAGAGAACATAGCATGGATCAATGGATTGAATGTATTCCCGGTACCTGATGGAGATACGGGAACGAATATGTATTTGACACTACAGAGTGGAATTGTGGAAATGAAAGCGAAAGCAAGTAGCCATTTAGGGCAAGCTTCGGAAGCGCTTTCACGAGGATTGTTATTGGGTGCCCGTGGTAACTCCGGGGTGATTCTGTCTCAGCTGTTTCGTGGATTTGCGAAATCTGTGATCGGGCTGGAGCAGGCGAATATCCAGCAGCTTTCTGCTGCACTTCTACAGGGTGTAGAAACCGCATATCAGGCTGTGGTCAAGCCTGTTGAGGGTACCATACTCACAGTATCGAGACAAGCGGCCAAGTACAGTGAAGCGGTAATTGGCTCAACCGATAATATTGTCGAATTATTCCAAGGTGTTCAATGTGCTGCACAAGCAGCTCTAACATTCACACCTGAGCAACTTCCCATTCTAAAACAGGCTGGTGTAGTTGATGCGGGAGGACAGGGACTCGTCTATATCTATGAAGGTATTGTACAAGCTTTAAGTGGGGAGAGTCAGATTGATATTATGGATCATCCTATTCCCTCATCGATTCATCGAACAAATCGTGCACAATCACATATTGCGACAGAAGACATTGAATTTGGCTACTGTACTGAATTTATCATTCGTCTTAGGTCAGATAGTCTGACAGCGTATAATGAACTTGCTTTTCGTGAAGAGCTTGGAAGGCTTGGAGATTCTTTATTAGTAGTGACAGAAGATGATCTTGTGAAAGTGCATATTCACGCAGAACAACCGGGAACTGTTATGAATCATGCGATGCAATTCGGAGATTTAACAAGAATTAAGATTGAGAATATGCGTGAACAGCATCTTCATATACTCGATGAAGATGAGAATGCCTTATCCACCAAGCCCAAGCCCATACCGGTAGTATCGCAGAATAAAGCATTTGGCATGTTAGCAGTAGCTGTGGGTGATGGAATTAGCAGTTTATTTAGTAGTTTAGGGGTGGATATTGTACTTGTAGGGGGTCAATCTATGAATCCTTCTACAGAGGATCTTCTGCTGGCCATGAATCGTGTACCTGCTAATCTTGTTTACATCTTCCCTAATAATCCCAATATCACCCTTGCTGCCATGCAGGCAGGACAGCTTGCTGGCAAAGAGGTGATCATTATTCCTAGTAAGACGATACCCCAAGGAGTTGCTGCTGTGTTATCATTTAATGAGAATTTAGATGTAGCAGCTAATGAAGCGGCAATGGTGTCTGCCATGGAGCAGGTTCGATCAGGCTCAATTACGTTTGCCGTTCGCGATTCGAAGCTAGATCAATTAGAAATTCATGAGCACGATTTTCTAGGTATGATGGACAACCTTATCGTTGTTTCTGACCCCAACCCTTACCGAGTGAGCGAATTGCTCCTGGATCGGCTAATTGAACGAGGTGATGAACTGGTTACTCTTTACTACGGTGAGGAAGCTGATTCAGAATGGACTCAAGCTATCCAGACTTATATTGAGAATAATTATCCTTATATTGAGTTGGAAATTCACTCTGGTGGACAACCTTTGTATTATTATATTATTTCAGTAGAGTGAATATACATGAGCTTGAAATATGTGAAAAGAGGTGTGTGGGAATGGCTCGAGTGAAAATTGTAACGGATAGCACTGCGGATCTTCCGTTAGAAATCAGGGAGAAGCTTGGTATAGAGATGGTGCCGCTTAAAGTTCATTTTGGCGAGGAAACATTCTATGACAGTGTGGATATTAACTCAAGTGAGTTCTATCAAAAGCTAGGTCAATCTAATGAGCTTCCAACGACCTCTCAACCATCACCCGTTGATTTTATGGACATCTATAAGGAAATCTGTGATCAGCCTGAAACTAGCGTATTATCGATCCATCTATCCGCTGCGCTCAGTGGTACGTATCAGTCGGCTATGCTTGCTAAGTCTTTGTTAGAAAACCAATCTAAGGTAGTTTTAGTTGATTCGAAGTCCGCTTGTTATGGGCTTGGTTTACTCGTCATAGCTGCTGCAGAAGCGGCTCAAGCTGGCAAGAGTATGGAAGAAATCCAAGCCTTAGTGATGCAACTCCGCAAGAAGACCCGTATTTATTTTATTGTGGATACACTTGAATATTTATATAAAGGTGGACGTATTGGCAAGGCATCAGCTATGTTCGGGTCGCTCCTTAATATTAAGCCGATCTTAACCGTTGATAGCAGTGGCGAGGTGGATTCAGTTGATAAGGTGCGTGGTCATAAGAAAGCTTTGAGGCGGATTATTGAGCTGCTACAGAAGGAATTTGAAGGTCAGAGCATCAATGTTTGTATCGGTCATTCCGAAGCGAGTGAGAGTGCAGAAGAAATGTTTAACTTAATTAATGATCATTTCCAAGTAAATCGACATTCATATACACACATTGGTCCTGTAATAGGGACGCATGTTGGAGCAGGTGCAATAGCTGTGTTCGTCACCCCCTCCGCATGAGTGAATTACATCAACTGCCGATTCGTTCTGTTAAGTCCATCGGTCCACAGAAAGCGAAGGAGCTAGAAACGTTCGGTATCGTTACCGTGCTTGATCTGCTTGAATACTACCCTTATCGTTATGAGGACTATCGAATCCGTTCCCTGACAGACGTGAAGAATGGGGATAAGGTCACAGTTGTCGGCACAATCTACAGTGAACCTGTATTACAGATGTGGGGACTCAAGAAATCGCGATTAACCAGCAAGGTGCTGATTGATCATATGCTGGTTACTGCTGTGTGGTTCAATCGACATTATCTGAAGGAGCAGCTACAGTCTGGACGAGAGATCGTACTGACAGGTAAGTGGGACCAGCATCGACGACAAATGACCGTGAGCGAATCAGAATTCGTTGGTTCATTGGGCACTAAATCAGGTACATTACAGCCTGTCTATTCAGTTGGCGGGGGTATTACTCAAGGTTGGATGAGGAAGACAATCCAGCAAGGGCTTGTCCAATTTGGTGAGCAAATATCAGAAATTATACCCGAATCGTTAATCGTCAAGCGGAATTTACTCTCTAGGATGAAAGCGATCTATGCCATTCATCATCCGGAAGAAACAGAGATTGGCAAGCAAGCTCGGTATACTCTTATCTATGAAGAATTTTTCTTGTTCCAGCTCAAGCTTCAGGCATTCCGTGCAGTTACGAAGAAACGAGCAGATGGTATTGCACAGATGATTGATATTGAGCGAGTTCGAACCTTTGTTAAGTCATTGCCGTTCAAGCTGACGAATTCGCAGAAGCTGGTCGTGGCTGAGCTGCTACAGGATATGCAGAGTATTCATGGGATGAATCGATTATTGCAGGGCGATGTTGGTGCAGGTAAGACTATTGTAGCCGCCATCGGATTATTCGCCTCATGGACCGCTGGATTACAAGGGGCATTGATGGTTCCTACGGAGATATTAGCCGAGCAACATACGAAATCGTTGGACAAGCTTCTGTCCCCTTACGGAATTCAAGTGGGCTTATTAACTGGAAGCTTAGGTGCTCGTGCACGTAGAGAGATGATTTCGTCCATGCAGATGGGGTTAATAGATATTGTGGTAGGCACGCATGCTCTAATCCAAGAGGATGTATTCTTCCGAGGTCTCGGGCTTGTTGTGGTGGATGAGCAGCATCGTTTCGGAGTGCAGCAGCGCAGTGTGCTTCGTCGCAAAGGGATGAATCCTGATGTGATGACGATGACAGCTACGCCAATACCACGAACATTGGCGATAACAGCCTTTGGAGATATGGATGTGTCCACATTAAGTGAGCTGCCTAAAGGAAGAATACCGATAAAAACGTATTCCGTTCGTCATGGTATGATGAGTCGAGTGATCGGTTTTATTCGGCGTGAGGCTGAGGAGAAACGACAGTCTTATGTGATCTGTCCGCTTATTGAAGAATCCGAAAAGCTGGATGTACAGAATGCGATGGACATTTATCAACAGCTTCAACAATTACTAGAACCCACGATTCATGTTGGATTACTTCATGGGCGAATGACCGCTCAGGAGAAGGATATAGTCATGTTCGCATATTCTACAGGTGAGCTTGATGTATTGGTTTCAACTACGGTTATCGAAGTCGGTGTTGATGTACCTAACGCTACTGTAATGGTTATCTATGACGCGGATCGATTTGGACTATCTCAGCTTCATCAGCTACGAGGTCGTGTTGGCAGGGGGGTTCATCAATCGTATTGCATTCTGGTGGCTGACCCCAAATCGGAAACCGCTGAGGAACGGCTCCAAGTCATGACCGAAACGAATGATGGCTTTGAGATTTCCAGACGTGATCTGGAGCTCCGCGGACCAGGAGACTTCTTCGGTACGAAGCAGAGTGGCATGCCTGACTTCAAGGCGGCGAATATTCTCACCGATTTCCAAGTGCTGGAGACTGCTCGAGATGATGTGGCTTTACTGTTAAATCAACCGGATTTCTGGACGGGGCTGCATTATTCCGGCTTGCAATCCTATCTTCAGAGGGAGCAGGTGTTAGATTACGAGAGTCTGGATTAGCGCGTATAGGATGATTCATCTGTTCTCCGTAAATTTATGTCACATTAGGTTAGTCCGTTTCATAGGCTAATGGTGATTATGAAACGGAGGTGACCTTGTGTGGCATACCAGAAGTACGGAATAAGTCAAGAATTCGTACATCGAATCAAGTTCAAGATGAAGAATCCTGTAGTTAAAGAACGAGTCAAGATGGTGTTAGCTGACATTTCGAAGCAAGATTTACAAGATCGTGCTCGGATTCGTAATCTGACTGGTCAAACCGCTAAGGTATTAGATGAGAAGCTGACCGAGCAGCAGATGAGTAATATTACTCAATTTATTCTTGATCAGAAAATTGATCCCAACAATACCTTTCACTTAATTAGGCTTTGGGGAATATTTCGCTAACGCAGCAATGGTTTATTCGGCAAATAGTGTGAAGCCTTTATGAAACGAACGGTACGCGTGGCTGCGCGCATAACAATAGAATGGGTTTCTGCTCGTTGATCAGCTAAGTAACGCACACCATCTAAGAATGCACCGGGTGTAATTCCTGTAGCAGCGAAGATTACATCACCTGTGCCTACAAGATCATCCATGTTCAGAATACGGTGGGGATCCGTTAGTCCCATGGTCAAGCATCGTTCAACATCAGATGGACCAGAAGGGAGGAGACGACCCTGAAATTCTCCCCCTAAGCAGCGAAGTGCTGCGGCTGCGAGAACACCCTCAGGAGCTCCGCCAGAGCCAACGTAGAGGTCGATACCCGTATCTGGGATTGCTGGTGCTATGGCTCCTGCTACGTCGTTAGCTATCAAAAATTTGATGCGTACACCTACACGACGTAATATCTTCACCTGCTCCTCATGTCTGTCCCGATCCAGGATCATCACCGTTAAATCGGAGATGTTCTTATGCAATAACCTCGCAGCTTTCTCTAATGTAAGCTCTAGAGGCTCATCCAGGTTAAGCTGGCCAACTAACTGAGGTCCACCTGCCAGCTTCTCCATATACATATCTGGGGCATGCAACAGGCTGCCTTTATCAGCAACAGCGACTACAGCCATAGCATTATCTAATCCTTTGGCAACTAACTCAGTACCTTCTAACGGGTCAACAGCAACATCAACCTCAAGACCGTGCATACTCCCTACTCGTTCTCCGATGTAGAGCATCGGAGCCTCGTCCATCTCACCTTCACCAATGACGACAGTTCCGCTAATCGATACGGAATCGAACATAGCCCGCATGGCGGCTACAGCAGCACCATCGGCACTATTCTTGTCACCGCGTCCCATCCAGGGTGCGGAAGCAAGTGCTGCTAACTCAGTTACTCTAACAATCTCAAGGGCTAATTCTCTTTCCATTGCATTCGCTCCTAAACGTTTTTATTATGACGTTGTATATAATATATAGTATGCGCTATTTAAATTACAACTTAAAGTTGAAAGGCTTATTTTTTTACCTTACAATATCGGTACAAGGGAGTGATTGGCAATGTTTGTAGATATTAAATCAAGATTACAGGAATCTCAATTAACTGAGCTGCTCTCATATTCGATTTTTCCTGATGAGACCAGACTCATACATATCATTAAAGAGTATCAGTCCAACAGTGAACTCGAAATATATGGATTTGAAACTGAAGGGGAATTAATCGGTGTCCTTGGTATTAGGATGGGTGAGGAATCTACTCTTCATATTCTCCATTTGTCCGTGCATCCGAATTATCGGGGTCTCGGTTATGGTAGAGGACAATTAATGGAAATGATAGCATTGAAGAAACCAGAACAATTAATGGCAGAAACCGATGAAGACTCTGTAGATTTCTATCGGAATGTAGGCTTTACTGTTGTTAGCCTTGGTGAGAAATACCCTGGTGTCGAGAGGTTTCAATGTATGTATCATACCAATGAAGTTTAATTTCGATCAAAGTTTGTGAAGACGCTTGAAATCACCTATACTGATGTTATTGTCGACATAAATTTGTGAATGAGAGAGTGGTACTAACTTTGTCTAAATATCAATTAATTGCAACAACCCCGATGGGGCTTGAAGCCGTGCTTGCTCGTGAACTGAAGAACCTGGGCTATGTAGACCAGCTGGTGGAGAATGGACGTGTGACCTTCTACGGTGATGAGAAGGATATATGCATTACCAATCTATGGTTGCGTACCGCGGGACGTATACTAGTAAAGCTTGGTGAATTTGAAGCTCGTACTTTCGATGATCTCTTCGAAGGCACGAAAGCATTACCTTGGACACAATGGATTCCACAGCTAGGGGAGTTTCCGGTTGATGGCAGATCCCACAAATCACAGCTGACCAGTGTTCCTGCTTGCCAAGGGATTGTTAAGAAAGCCATTGTGGAGAAATTGAAGCAGCGCTATAACACGGAATGGTTTCCGGAATCGGGACCACGTTATGTGGTAGAGGTTACGCTGCTTAATGATATTGCTACGCTAACGATCGATACTACAGGAGCCGGACTGCATAAGCGCGGATACCGTAAGGTTGCCACTGAAGCGCCGCTTCGAGAATCCCTAGCTGCGGCCATGATCTTGCTGAGTCGTTGGCGACCGGAGCGCCCTCTATACGACCCGTTCTGCGGATCAGGGACAATTCCGATCGAAGCCGCGATGATCGGCTGGAATATAGCGCCGGGGCTCAAGCGCAGCTTTAATGCTGAAGCATGGACGAATGTGCCCTCAGAGATGTGGAAGGAAGCACGGGAAGAGGCATATGATCTCATCAAGGATGATGTGCCACTTAACATCGTTGGTTCGGATATCGATCAGGAAGCAATCGATATTGCTCTAACAGCTGCGAGGAATGCTGGATTTAGTAAGGATATTAAGCTAGAATTAGCTCCTGTTGCGGACATTAGTCCAGAAGGTGAATATGGCTGTATCATTACCAATCCACCTTATGGTGAGAGAATAGGTAGCTATGAAGAGGTGGAGCGAGTAAGCCGCCAGCTAGGTAAGGTGGCCAAACGTTTGAAGAACTGGTCTCACTTCATCATCAGTCCAAACAAAAACTTCGAAACCTTATTCGAACGACGCGCAGACAAGAAGCGTAAGCTGTTCAACGGTCAGATCGAATGTACGTTTTATCAATATTTAGGACCATTACCTCCGAGGTAAGGTATCGACTGAATTTATTAGTTTTCGAGGTGGGCCATGGGGCTCACTTTTTCTTTTTGAAAAAGGTGTATTGTGAATTAGCACAGTAGTTAGCGCAAGAGTGTTGACTACTCGTATTAATTTTTGTTGAAAAGTAACATTTGGAGCATATAGCGCAGTTTCGGCGCAACATCTCCTACTGGACAACGCTATAGCGCCGAAACTTGCGCTATTGGACGATATTCGTCATTATGGGATGATTTAACGAAATTGGACTATCTAGTAGCGCCAAGTAAAGCGTTAATCGAAGTGTACGGTGACAAACCAGAACGTGACGGCTTTAGCTTTTGTTTGATTGCCTCTCAAATAAATGGTAAGTTGAATATAGTAGCTGCGAACACAAGAATGGGATGACCTTCGAAGGGACTATTCGAGAACAATTATTGATCAAGGGTCAATTCGAAGACATTAAACTGTACGCAATCCTCAAGAGAGAATTGAAACAGGCTCTTTATCGAGGCAATTAAGTAGTGAGGGATAATTATGTTCGATAAAACTGCATCCTATTATGATTAATTTACAGCTTTAAGGATTATCAGAGGGAAGCTAACGATATTCAAGATTATCTTGTTAAGGAATGTCCACAAGCCAGAAACATCCTAGACGTTGCCTGTGGAACAGGTAAGCATGCCCAATATTTAAGTGAACATTATCAAGTGGATGGAATTGATAGCAATCCATCATTTATCGAGACTGCTTCAATCAGAAATCCAAATGGACAATTCTACTGCAAGGATATGATGAAGTTCCAGTTGCCTCAACAATACGATGTGGTTTTGTGTTTATTCAGCTCGATTGCTTATGTTAAGTCTTTCGATGGTCTAGTCGACACATTAGTGCAGCTGTACAATCATGTAAAACCAACTGGTTATTTGATTGTAGAGCCTTGGTTCGCACCTGATACATGGGAATCGGAACGATATGATATGTTAACCGTAGAAGATGAAACCCACAAAATTTGCAGGATGTCACACACAACTAGAGAAGGATTAGTGTCTATACTCCATTTTCAATACCTAATAAGCTCTCGTCATGGTATTGAGCATTATAAGGAACGTCATGAGTTAGGGCTTTTTAGTAATAACAATATGCTGCAAGCCTTTCAAATGGCAGGGTTTACTTGCGAGTATGATTCCGTCGGAATTAGTGGAAGGGGTTTGTATGTAGCCAAGGTCAGAAAGGCGTGAATACGATGAGACCGATTCGGAATTCAGCTAGAGCATTAATTATGAATGGGAGTCAAGTATTACTCACTAAGAATATAGATGATTTTGGCGAATTTTATATGTTTCCTGGAGGTGGACAGGATAAGGGCGAGCCCTTATCTGATACCGTCATTCGCGAGTGTAGAGAAGAGGTTGGTGTACAAGTAATTGCTGGAGATATGGTATGTATTAGAGAATACATAGGCAATAATCACGAATTTGTTGAATGGGATCATGATTTCCATCAGGTGGAATTTTATTTCGCATGCAAACTAGTAGATGATGGAGATAAGTCCATTGAAGACTACGTCCCAACTAACCCCGATGAGGATCAGATTGGTGTAGAATGGATGGAGCTAAGTCAACTGAAGAGTATCCGCATATATCCCAAGACGTTAGCTCATATGATAAGTGATTATGGCGTGGAAGGTTTACCCGTATTCTATGTTGGTGATGTAAACTAAATAGGTACACAGGGAGGCTCGTGCACGATGATTAAAGCAATCATATTCGATTTCGATGGACTTATCTTAGATACAGAGACGCCGGGGTATCATGCATATAGAGAGATGTTCGAGGAACTAGGAGCCCAGCTTCCACTAGACGAGTGGGCGAAGGGCATTGGTACTCAAGACTCCGATCACTTTAATCCATTAGATTATCTGGAACAACAAATTGGGAGAAAAGTCGATCGTGCGCAGTTTAAACGTCAAGCTGGTGAGAAGTATGATACGTTAGTTCAGAGCATGATGGTACGTCCTGGTGTAGTTAATTATCTGAAGGCTGCGCAGACACTTGGTGTTCGAATTGGACTTGCATCAAGCTCGAGCCGTAGCTGGGTAGAAAATTACTTGAACAAATATGAATTGATATCCTATTTCCAAGTTATAAGAACCAAGGATGACGTAATGCGGGTTAAGCCTGATCCTGAGCTTTATCTTCAAGCACTTGAGCATCTGGGTGTGAAGAATACAGAAGCTGTTGTTTTTGAAGATTCATTGAATGGACTAAGAGCGGCGAAAGCTGCGGGCATCTATTGTGTAGTTGTCCCGAATGAAGTGACGAGTCAGCTCGATTTCTCGATGCATGATTTACGGTTAGTTTCTATGGAAGATATGAGTTTAGAGGACATCATCAAAAAGCTGGCTAAGTAGTATTATTGACCACTTACATGGTCATCAAAAACCTCGAGGAGTGAACTTATGACAGAATACGTAGAGCGATTAAAGCAGCAAATCGACTTTCTGATGGAAATTGATAAATTAAAGTTAATTCTTCGTCGGACGTTGGTAACTGATAAATCTAGATTTGAGAATACGGCTGAGCATTCTTGGCACTTAGCTATGTTCGCGATGATGCTATGTGAGCATGCGAATGAGCCAGACTTGAATGTCATGCGAGTTATACGAATGGTACTCATCCATGACATCGTAGAGATTGATGCAGGGGATACGTTCATCTATGATAAGGTGGGTCAAGAGAATAAGGCAGAGCGTGAACAGGCAGCAGCACTCCGGATATTCGGCATACTCCCAGAAGATCAGCAAGAGGAAATTCGTCAGCTGTGGGATGAATTCGAAGGTAGGGAAACTTCAGAAGCCCTTTTCGCTGCTGCACTGGATCGCTTGCATCCTTTATTGCATAATTATTATACAGAGGGTGCTGCTTGGAAGCAGCATGGTATAACGAGCAGTCAAGTGATGGAGCGTAATGCTCATATCGCTGAAGGATCAGAGATATTATGGGAGTTTGCTGAGGAGTTGATCCGTTCGTCCGTGGCAAAAGGATACTTGGCTCCTTAATACATTTCTTCGAGTGGACTAGCATGGACGAGCATAAAGATAGGAGTGATTCAATATCTATCAGGCGATCATATTTGATTTCGACAATACGTTAATAAATTATAATCGCTGCGAGCAGGAAGCGTTAAGACAAACGTTAGTCACACATCAGATTATTGACGAGCAAGAGCTTGCTTGGAATGAATTCTGGAAAATCTATGATCCCATCAATTGGTCGTATTGGGATCGGAGACATACTCTAACTAGAGTAGAGCTTACGTTATTCACATTCCGAGATGCACTACAAGCTTATCTGGGCAATAACCAGCGAGCCGATATGCTAGCACAATCCTACTGGGACATATTCTGCAACGTCTGTCATTTCGAACCAGGTGCACAAGAAATTCTAACGTATGTTAGTAGATCTTATCGGATAGGAATGATTACGAATGGATATGGCGACGCACAGCGGAAGAGATTACGAGCTTGTGGAATTGATGGCTTCTTCCATTCTCTGTTGATTTCGGACGAGGTTGGGGTGAATAAACCGGATCCATTGATCTTTGAGATCGCATTGGAGGAACTGAAGGTGACACGGGAGCAAGTGCTGTTCGTAGGAGATTCCTTGAATGATGATTATCATGGTGCCAAGAATGCCGGTATCGACTTCTGCTTCTACAATCCCTTAGGTAAGATGATCGAGCAGGACTACACGCCGTTATATCACATTCATGAGCTTTCTCAGCTACGTAAGATTGTTTAAGTTTCATTATTCCAAATTAGTATAAACTCGATAAAACGAAGGGGTAATATGGCTGATACAGCCTATTTTTCTGGAGTTTATGAATATTATATACCATAATGGACTAAAGTCATATATACTTACAGTAAGTCATACATGGGAAGTGGATACATTATGGAGAGAAATCTGGATTTGAAGCTGTTACTGCAAATTTTTCTGACATTTCTCAGGATTAGTCCGACCTCGTTTGGAGGTGGATACGCGATGATTCCATTAATTGAACAGGAAATCGTCGAACGAAGAAAGTGGATGAAACCAAAAGAGATGACCGATGTATTCGTTATTGCACAGGCGGCACCTGGAGCTATTGCTATCAACTCTGCTATCTTCACTGGATATAGAATGGCTGGATATCTGGGTGCTATCGTTGCTACGATTGGTGTTTTGCTGCCTACCTTCATTATTGTAATAGTACTCAGTTTCGTATATTTGCAAGTACATGACAATCCCAAGGTAGCGGCAGCATTCATTTCCATTCGTGCTACGATTGTTGCCCTCATTATTTATGCAGGGTACAAGATCGGCAAGACTGCTGTGGTTGACCGAACAACCTTCTGCTTAATCTTTCTGACAATTGCTTTAATGTGTCTTACATCGATTCATCCTGTAGTTGTTATTCTTGGCGGAGGATTAGTTGGTATTGTAATTGTCTACATCAGAAAGAAGATAGGTATGTATACCAAAATGTCCATTGAAGAGCAGCATAACAATTACCAAGATTACTTTATGGGCGGTGGGATTTAATGATACTTCTATCGTTGTTTCTTACTTTCTTCTTGATCGGCTTAGTTTCGTTTGGTGGCGGTTATGCGATGATTCCGATTATTCAAGCAGAGGCGGTTAATCGTCACGGATGGCTGACGAACACAGAATTTACCAATGTTATCGCCATTGCTGGAATGTCTCCAGGTCCCATTGCTACGAATAGCGCGATTATTATTGGCTCAGGTGAAGCAGGCTTCTGGGGAGCAGTTGTATCTGGTTTTGGCATGGTTCTGCCCTCGATGATGATCATCCTTCTGATCGGTATGATGTTTTATAAGATAAAGCAAAATCATCTCGTGAAGTCGGCCTTCTACGGCTTGCGTCCTATTATTACAGGTTTGATTATGTATTCGGCGCTGATCTTCGCCTATAATAATGGTATGGTTTCCTCCTTAACATGGCACACATGGAGTCAGATTATTATTTTAATAGGCTCACTTACCGCACTCTTATACTTTCGATTACACCCCGTTTATGTCATACTATTGTCAGGACTTGTTGGCATTGCCGTTTATGCCTAAACTTTTCGTCCTAGGAGTGGATACGAGAGACAATGACAGAACGATTATCTGGTCGAAAGGCCAAAGATGTATACGAGTGGATTCGTAAATGGGGAACCATATCCAAGCAGGAGATTAAAGAACTCAGTGGACTTACAACCAGTACATTAACTCGTGTTCTCGAGGAATTAATTGAAGCTGGTTTTATTATAGAAGTCGGATTAGGGGATTCAACAGGGGGCAGGCCTCCAATATTATATCAGACAAACGCCACATCTTCGTATATATTTGGGCTGGATATTTCTCGAGGTAACACGAAACTGATCTTGTGTAATATGCATTTGGAGAAAATTGATTTTCATATATGGAAGATGAATGAGCGAATGACACCTGAGTATTTACTCCAGGAAGTCGTTCTAGTAACGAAACATATGATAGAGAAGCATGGATTGAATAGAGAAGCTATCTTAGGGATGGGTATAGGTGCGGTCGGACCACTTGACCGGAAAAGTGGTATTATCATATCTCCACAGAACTTTCCATCCAGTGGGTGGGAGCACGTCAAAATCAATGCATGGATTCAAGAGAAGCTTGGTATAGAGGTATACTTGGACAGCGGGGCTAACACAGCCTTGCTGGGTGAATATTGGCGTGACTCAACTGACCGTCTGGAGCATTTGCTGTACGTTCACATTGGAGTGGGTATTCGTTCCTCGATGATGGTAGGCGGTAATCTGGTGTACGGAGCTGTAGATATGGAAGGTGCTGCGGGGCAGATGATTATCCAAACTGATGGTATTCCTCCTAGACATGCTTCCGGTAATTATGGATGTTGGGAATCGTATACATCCATATATGCTTTGGAACAAGCAGCTATCTCATATTTGAAGCAAGGCAGGGAGTCGACTTTATGGAAGAAGGTTACTTGTGCTGAAGAGGTTACGCTTGGTGATTTGGAAGCCGCTTTACAGGAGGGTGACTCATTAGCTAAGGAAATTTTCACACAATCAGCTTCTTACTTCGGTATTGGTCTGGCCAATCTATTGAATATTCTCCACCCTCAGAAGGTTATATTAGGCGGGTCATTGATTACAGGGAATGAGTTGTTCTTCGATAGTGCCAAGCAGGTGGCGATCCAAAAGACTTACCATTATCCTGCCTACCAAGTTATCTTTGAGAAGAGTAAATTAGGCGAAGATGCTGTTGCTATTGGGGCTGCAGCCTTAGTGATTCAACAGCTTACGGTATAGCAAAAAACCATGACACTGTGGCAGATGCAGGTTATCTTCTCATAGGGATAGACAAATGTAACCAATCTGCTATACTAAGTGATGTGATAACCGAATAATTGTTAAAGGGGAGCTGGAATTGGCCGGCTGAGAAAGTATCCCATATGATACTGACCCGCAACCTGATCTGGATAATGCCAGCGTAGGAATCGGACAGAATCGATCTATGTGACTTATGGCGCTTTCCTTATTGGGGGGCGTCTTTTCGTTTATTCTCTGACGCTTCTCTTTAGAACAGATTGTTGCAACGTAGGGTTATGAACGTAATAGATAAGGGAGCGATGGAGATGCTGACGATTCGCAAAGCAACAAAAACGGTATTAATGCTAATGCTTGTATTCATTATTCTGACAGTTGTAGGTTGTAGTAATAGTAACACAGAAGAGAATGGCAATAAGTTACAGAACATTACAGTCGTCTTGGATTGGACACCGAACACTAATCACACAGGTCTATATGTAGCTAGAGATATGGGTTATTACGAGGAGGAAGGCCTGAATGTTACCATTGTACAACCAGGAGAAGCCGGTGCTGATACGATGGTCGCAGCTGGTGATGCACAGTTCGGTGTTAGTTATCAGGAATCTGTGACTTTAGCACGCATTCAGAATGTACCACTTGTATCGATAGCTGCAGTGATTCAACATAACACTTCTGGTTTTGCTGCACCTGTCAGTAAGAATATCCGAACACCCAAGGATTTCGAAGGAAAAGTATACGGTGGATGGGGCTCGCCTGTAGAAGATGCGATGATCCAATCGTTGATGATTAATGAGAATGCCGATTCAACAAAGGTGGAGAATGTTAGCATGGGTGATGCTGATTTCTTCACTGCCGTTAAGAGAGACATCGACTTCGCATGGATTTACTATGGGTGGACAGGTATGGAGGCAGAGCTTCGTGGTGAGGAGATTGATATGGTCTACTTACGTGACTATGCGAAAGAATTAGATTACTATACCCCTGTTCTTGTCACGAATGAAACGATGATAGATGAACAACCCGATACAGTTAAGGCATTCATGAAAGCAACAGCACAAGGATACCAATACGCAATGGATCAGCCTGATAAGGCTGCTGACCTCCTTGTGAAGGCAGAGCCGGACCTGGATGCAAAGCTCGTAAAGGCTAGCCAACAATGGTTGAGATCAAGATATCAAGATGATGCTCCTCGTTGGGGAGAACAGAAGCTTGAAGTATGGCAGAATTATGCGGCGTGGATGGAGAAGTACAAACTTCTAGAAGGTACACTCGATTCAGAAAAAGCGTTCACGAATGACTTTTTACCACGATAATATTTTTGAAACTCGAAAGGAGCTAGCCTCTTGCCAAATGCGCTTGTAAGTATTCAGATTATCCCGCGAACGAAGAACAATGAAGATGTCATTCCCTATGTGGATAAAGCGATAGCCGTCATTGACCGATCTGGCGTGAAGTACCGAGTTGCGCCATTAGAAACGACGATGGAAGGTGAGCTTGACCAACTTCTTAACATTGTTAAGGAAATGAATGAAGTGATGGTAGCTGAAGGCTGTCCCAGTGTGATCTCACAAATCAAAATTCTGTATGGTCCCAGTGGTGTCTCGATGGATAAGCTTACAGAAAAGTATGATAAATAATGAAGAATCCATTTATTAACGTGATTAACAAAGGATGGCCGCCCGTAGTGGCGGTTATCCTGATCTTAGCTAGTTGGGAGTTATTGGTTACCTGGCTAGAGATCGAAAAGTGGTTTCTGCCAAGCCCTTCGGATATTATAATCGAGGGGCTTTCCTCATGGCCGCGTTTATGGTTACATACGACTTCAACTCTTCACAAGATGTTACTCGGATTTCCGATTGGTGTTCTTGCAGGTGTACTAATCGCAGTGGTGATGCACTTATTCAGACCTATCAAATTTGCATTCTCACCTCTACTTATTATCTCGCAGAATATTCCTATTATCGTACTTGCTCCACTTTTTATTGTGTGGTTTGGTTATGGGATGTTCCCGAAGATTATCGTGGTTGTTCTCGTTTGTTTTTTTCCCATTGTTGTATCTATGACTACAGGTCTTGTCGATACGGATAGAGGTTTATATAACTACATGAGAATGATAGGTGCTAGCCGACGTCAGATTTTCTTGAAGCTAGAGCTACCCTTCTCACTGCCCTATCTATTCTCAGGAATAAAGATATCAGCTACGTATAGTGTGATGGGAGCAGTTATTGCCGAATGGCTTGGCGCGAGCAGTGGGTTAGGGCATTATATGGTCATATCATCTAAGAGCTTTCGCAATGACCGGGTGTTCACTGTCGTATTTGTTATCGTCATACTAAGCTTGATCATGTATGCACTGATTGTGTTGGTACAAAAGCTCGTTATCCGTTGGAATTCTCGCTCTGTCAAGGAGGGAAGCTAATGCGGCCGAAGCTGGAGCTTAGGAATATTGGTAAATCATTCGGTAACCAAGGTCAAGGTGCGGACAAATTCGTGATTAAAGAGCTTTCCCTGTACGTGGGTGAAGGGGAATTCGTGTCGATTATTGGACCTTCTGGAAGTGGGAAGAGCACTGTATTCCACATGATCGGCGGCTTGCTCCGACCAGATCATGGTGAAATTTTATTAGATGGTCGGGACATTACGGGTAAGAGGGGTCATATCAGTTATGTGCCGCAGCAGCACTCCTTACTCCCATGGCGAACAGTGCTTGAGAATACCGTTCTAGCTATTGAAGTTTCTGGAGGTATGAGTAAGAAACAATCACGAGAGAAAGCGAGGGAATGGTTAGCCAGAGTTGGACTGAAGGGCTATGAATCTGCCTATCCAGATGTATTATCTGGAGGCATGCAGCAGCGTGTTGCTTTTCTGAGAGCATTACTTAGTCCTCAAGAGGTGATGTGTCTAGATGAGCCATTCGGTGCTTTAGACGCGCTCACACGGATGGACATGCAACGTTGGTTACTTGGACTTTGGGAGCAAACCAGAAGATCTGTGCTTTTTGTAACTCATAGCATTGAAGAAGCTCTATTCTTGTCTGATCGTATTTATGTGTTCTCCGAAAAACCAACAGGTGTTCTCGAGGAAATAATTGTCCCATTTCAGCGCCCTCGTGGAGAAGATATCCTGCAGCATCGTGAATTTATACGTTTGCGAGCACACATATACAGCCTGATGAAGAAGGAAGTTACCTTATGATAGTGATTTGATGCGCATATTCATCCAGATCTATTCAGTTCAGATGATAGGAAAATATTGTTAGAGCCTAAGTCTATTAGAAGCTTCGGAGCTTGTATATGCGAATACAAGGCGACTTTATCGGCTTTGAATGTCACGCACCTTCTAATCATCCTGGAGTTATCCATTCAAATAAAGAAAATCCTAGCAAGATGACAACGAGGAGTCCGAAAATAATCGCTAACCAAATGATAGTTCTCATATTTGATCTGTCTTTCGATTTCATGACAACACCTCTAATATGTGGGCTGGGATTATTATGGTTTGCAGTGACTGATCTTATTCAAGAGAGGTACTATATAATCAGAACCATATCGAGATATGCTCGATATGGTCCTGATTCACAGAATTTATAATTTTCGAGGTGGACCGAGGGGTTCACTTTTTTAGATCTGTTAAAAGGAGGTCAAACATCCTTTTCTGTGTAGGTCTTCTGACAATACATATTGGAGATGCGAGGAATAAAGACGGTTTCCCCAATTCTCATTTCGTTCGGATTTCCAATCTGCGGGTTTGCCTCTTCAAGAATCGGTAGTGGCATATTATACATATGGGCTATTCTCCCCATTGTATCGCCTGATTGAACTTGATGCTGAGCAAAGCACATGTCGGTCTGTTCGGCTCCTTCTCGGAAAAATGGAAAGAAGAAGGGTGAGAAGAAAAAAAACGGGAACAAGAAACGGCGTGGGAAAAAAGGATGAGGGAAAGGACGGAAGAAAGGGTGGCCAAAGCCAGGTCCGCCGAATGGTACAAATTGACGATCCATAGAAAACCTCCTACAAATTTTTGGTGACCACGCAAGTGGTCGATAAAATAGACATTAGTCTATACACCATATGGTTTAATAAATTAATTTGTTCTGATTCCTAGGAAAAATGGGCTTGGAATTTTATTGTTGAAACTTGTACCAATAGAATGTCGGACGTACAATAATATCTAATTATCTAATAAAGGAGCCGGCAGAACCGACTCAAAAGGGACGATGAAGGGCAATGAATTGTATAAACGCAGTAGTTGGCGCAATAGTACCGCCAATATGTATTAACTTTTATTGAAAATTAACATTTGGAGCGTATAGCGCAAGTTTTGGCGCAACAACTCCTACTAGACAACGCAATAGCGCCGAAACTTGCGCTGTTGGGCGATATTCAGTAATCAGGGCTGATTTAGCGAATTTGCAGAGCATAGTTACGCCAATTGTAACGTTAATTGAAGTATACTAAGTCAAAAGTATATTCTGACTAAGTTAAGTCGGCACAAAAAAAGCAATGCGGATTTTTTTCGCGGTTTCTTCTTAATAACAAAAAAACCGCACAGCACTGAGGCTAAGCGGTGTTGTATTATTCGGTGCCCCTTGCGGAGCACCTCATGGGAGAGGAGAAACCGGATGAAGAACTTATGGGGAAACGTAAGCCTTCTCCGCGGTTATCTACGACATCTCTCGACGCCGATATATTAAGGATATCCGATTTCCGTAGTTCTATACCTATCGATGAAAATTGTTGAAGACTACGTAACAATAGGCGCTTCATTGATCTTTTCTAACTAAATGTAATGTGGTACGATGAAGTCTAAATGAGGCCGCTAACGAAGTGAAGGAGATACACCGTGAGAGTTATATCTGGCTCAGTGAAAGGTCGGAATTTGAAGGCCGTTCCTGGTATGAATACACGACCGACAACGGACAAAGTGAAGGAAGCAATATTCAGCATGATTGGACCCTATTTCCATGGTGGAATAGTACTGGATCTGTTCGCTGGAGCTGGGGGTCTAGGTATTGAGGCCATTAGTAGAGGGCTGGAACGTGGTATCTTCATCGATATTGAGAGAGCAAGCGTGGATATTATTAAGCAGAATTTACAATCTACTGGACTTATGGAGCAAGCAGAGGTATATCGAAATTCTGCTGATCAAGCGTTGAGGGTACTGCATCGTAGAGAGCTTAAATTTGATCTGATTTTCGTGGATCCGCCTTACCGTATGAAGAATATGGACGAGCTGTTATTGAATATCGAAGAACGTAATCTGCTGGCAGCAGAAGCTAAGGTTGTTGTCGAGCATGATGCCCGAACACGATATGCGGAACAGTTCGGTGGCTTCACACGTATTCGTAAAGCGGATTATGGGGAGACAACGATATCGATCTATGAATGGAAGGGGATTTAATCCTATGAAGATTGCTGTATATCCCGGAAGCTTTGATCCAATTACAATGGGACATCTGGATATTATCAAGCGTGCTGCTAATGTGTTCGATCATCTGATCGTCGCGGTACTTAACAACGCTAGCAAGAATCCATTATTCACAGTGCCTGAGCGTTTGGAATTATTACACGAAGTGATCAATGATTTGCCGAATGTGGAGGTGGATAGCTTCAACGATTTGCTCATTCATTACATGCAGACCAAAGGTGCTAATGTCATTGTTAGAGCGATTCGTTCCGTGTCCGACTATGAATATGAGCTGCAGCTAGCGAGCATGAATCGGAAGCTAGGTGATCAGGTAGAAACCTTGTTCATGACCTCCAGTCCAGAGTATTCCTACTTAAGCTCTAGTATTGTAAAGGAGATTGCTCGTTTCCAAGGACCTGTATCAGAGCTCGTTCCTCCTGTGGTGGAACTAGCGCTGAAGCGTAAGAATCCACAATTGTTCAGCTAGAACGAGGACGGCTTGAATAAATCACAGCAGCGAGCAGGAATGTCAATAGGACGAATACAACATATGAATCTCGCCAAGGCAGGTAGATATCCCAGAATAATGTGATATCGCTGACCGGTAAGTGGAGTTCATTACTCTGGTAGCTCGGAAGCGTAGAGGCAAACCAACGATGATAAGGCTGCCACAGCAGGAGAGCGAGTAGCACCGACAGTATACTCTGAACAATCCTAGCCAGTAGGAATGGCGTATAACGAATGTCCGTTGCATGTAATAATGCTCGAACCTGCATATGTACAGCTAAGCCACCCCAACTGATCATACCACTGAGAGCCGCTGTTTTCCAGACGATCGACACATACTCCAGCTGTGTAATCGAATAAATGCCAATATGCACTTCTGTTATTCCAGAGATGAATGAATCAACACCGTTGATCAGTGAAGAATGTGAAGGAACGATCCATTGTACGATTGTCACGCATAGACCGGATATTCCCGTTACTGAAACCAATTCGAGTAGCACGGAGAATATCATGATCGTTCCACCTATCATCATAAGCTTCTGCAAGGAACCGGTTACGGCTTCACCTAACAGTTGTCCGAAAGAACGTTGTTCCTGTTGTCGGGCTTCTTGTATGGCTAAGTTCAATTTAGTCCATATGGATTGGGTGTGAGCATTATAATTCTCTTCCACGACAAAATCTTTTGGTAAGAGGTAATTCCGCAACATAATCGCACATCCGAGCGCAGACATGTAATGAACTATACATATGAATAAAGCTAGCTCAGGCCGTTGTAGAAAGGCTACTGCAACAATGGTAATCATGAATATCGGATTGGCAAAATGGGATAGCATCGTTATACGTTCCCCAGCGAGCTGATCAATACGGCCTGCCTGTCGGAGCTTAACAACGGTTTCTACTCCTGCGGGAGACCCGGCCAGCATACCAGATATGAGTGACCAACCCGCAATACCTGGCAAGCGGAATAGTCTTCGCAGTAGTGGATCAATGAGTACACCTAAAGCGTGAGCTATCCCATAAGCAATCACAATATCGCATAGGATAAAAAAAGGCAGCAGCGAAGGAAACACAATATTCCACCAAATACGGAGCCCTTGTGTTGATGCATGGAGCGCTTGAGATGGATAGATGAGTACGCTTATCACCGTGAATATGGCTGCCACACCGATGAGGAAAGTGAATATTCGGTTATGAAAGCTAAGCTTGAGAAATCGCATAGGATACTTCCTATTCTGATGATATAGTTATGTCTAGTGAGTTGGGTTGTGTTACATGTTACGCTATAATTAGAGAGAATAGACCAAGCCAAGCCAAGCCGACCGATGAAATCCTCTATGGATTTATATAGATTGGGTGAACGAGCCGAGAGGAGTTTCAATGGATGATTAAACGTGATATGTGGGTGACAACTCTAACTGCGGTATTTTTTATCTTAGTCGCTTACGGACTTTTTTTTATGAACACACCTTATATTATTCAAAAACCAGGAACCGCTGAAGATGTAGGTCCGATGGTTCAAGTGAATAACGCAGATGTTGCCGAGGGAAGTGTCTTGATGCTGACAACGGTACACCAGATGTACCCCAATTGGTTTATGTATGTAGTCGCACATTTCAATTCCAAATGGGAAATTTATGTGGAGAAGGATCTGCGTCCTAAGGGGGAAACACGTGCAGATTATAATGAACGGCAAGCCATTGTTATGTTATCCTCACAAAGTAATGCTCTGCAAGCCGCCTATAAAGCGGCAGAAATCCCCTACGCGTTGGATTATAAGGGAGTGGTGATTAACAGAGTTATTCAAGGTATGCCTGCTGCGGGCGTGCTGAAGGTCGGTGATGTCATCGTCGAGTTTGAGGGGAAAACAATTACTCGTAGTGAAGAGGTTTTTAATTGGGTTGAAGGAAAGAAAGTCGGTGACAAAGTCAAGATCGGTTATGAGCGCGAAGGGGAGCTATTATACACGGACCTCATCATCGGGGATTACTCTCTCTTGCCCAATGAGAAGGGTGAAGTAAAGAAAGGTTTAGAGGAGCAGCCGGGTCTTGGCATATCTCCTGTTGATCTTGCAGAAATCCGTGCTGAGGATCAGAATCGGCAAGTATCAATAGATGTTAAGGATATAGGAGGTCCTTCAGCGGGGCTCATCTTTACTATGGAAATTTATGATCAATTAACTCCAGGTGATCTGACGAAGAGTTATCGAATCGCGGGAACGGGCACAATAAGTCCTGATGGAACAGTAGGTCCGATAGGCGGTATTAAGCATAAGGTTATTGCGGCTGATCGAGAAGATGCGGAGATATTCTTCGTGCCTGATGAGAATCTGAAGGATGCGATCGCAAGAGCAGAACAGTTGGATATCGATATGAAGATTATTCCCGTTACTACCATTCAGGATGCGCTTGACTATTTGCATGATATCCCTATAATTACAGAGTAGTGTACATGAACCGAATTGAGAATTTTACTAAACGCATTGACAACAGAACGCAAAACTCGCTATAATTACTTTGTTTGTTTGAGGTGATACATTGTGTTAATCCATTTACGTGAACTATACGGCAAACAAGATAAGGTTCATCTCAGCGATAAGCTCGATATATCCGATATCGTTGACAATCATCTGAGCATTCACAGTGCTGGGCTGGTACATACAGAATCGGATGCGATTTATGAAGCTGGGAATGTTAGAGTGAGCGCTCATGTTCATGCTGAACTTGAACTTATCTGCTCGAGATGCTTAGTTGCTTACGAGAAGCCATTAGATTTCTCGTATACCGAATTGTTCTCGAACGAGACTCCGAAGGAAGACGAGGAGCCCACTGATATAGATGATGCGGTTAATTATGTGACCGAGGATAAGATCAGTTTAGTCCCGTATACCAAAGAGCATATCTTATTGGAGCTTCCCATGTATCCGATTTGCAGTGAAGATTGCAAGGGGCTGTGCCCCACTTGTGGTGTTAACCTGAATGAGGAATCATGCAATTGTATCAAAGAGCTAACGGACCCGCGTTGGAGCGGATTAAAGGATTTTATGAACATGTAATTTGATTCTGGTTAGGAGGTGGGCAATATGGCAGTACCCCAAAGAAGGACATCGAAAACTCGTCGCGACAAGCGCCGTACTCACTTTAAACTAAGTGTACCGGGCATGGTAAAGTGTGACAATTGTGCGGAATTAAAGCTAGCACATCACGTTTGTAAATCATGTGGATCTTATGATGGCAGAGATATCGTTAAGGCTTAGAGATTATTCATCATCTTATCAAATCAAGCATTTCACAATTGTGAGATGTTTTTTTTGTGGGTGGAGGTGGAATTTATGTTAATCTGTTCTTTCCTTTTCGATTGGAATTATATATACTACTACTAGTATCAGGTATTAAATTATAGTAAAGCTCATACTTTAAATTAACAGTTCTGCCAAAGGTGGTGCTAGTGATCGAACGGCTACCCAAAAAAATACGCCAGCAGCAGCTGACTGAGTCCATAGGACAGAATCCGTTCATCACTGATGATGAACTGATGCGCATGTTCAATGTTAGTATTCAGACGATTCGTCTCGACCGTATGGAGCTTTCCATACCTGAGCTGCGAGAACGAATGAAGCTGATGGCAGAACAATCCTATGACCAGGTTCGCTCCTTACCTTTACATGAGGTAATCGGAGATGTGATTGATCTACAGCTGGATAAGAGCGGCATATCACTTTTTGAGATCGCGGATCATCATGTATTCTCTCGAACGAAAATCGCTCGTGGACATCATATTTTTGCACAAGCTAATTCTCTTGCCGTTGCTGTAATTAATGAGGAAGTGGCATTAACAGCTTCAGCCGACATTCGATTTGTTCGTTCTGTTGTTCTTGGTGAGAAGTGTATCGCAAAGGCTTATGTACGTTCCATCTCAAAGGGTAGAACAAAAGCGAAGGTCGAAGTATTATCTTACGTAGGCGATGAGCTTGTCTTTCAAGGTGAGTTTGTTATTTTTCGTATTCATAAAGAGTAGCTGCTTACGATGTAGTTCTAAAACTTTTAGGAGGACCCCATCATGAGAATTGCCATCGATGCTATGGGAGGAGACAATGCCCCCCAATCGAATGTCGAAGGAGCTTTAATGGCAGCTAGAGAATGGAATGATATTGAAATCATTCTGGTCGGGGATGAGGCACGAATACTGCCATTGTTGCAAGATAAACCTTCAAATATACATATACATCACACCAACGAGGTAATCCTTGCCGATGACGAACCCGTAAAGGCAGTCAGGAGGAAGAAGGATGCATCGATGGTTGTAGCTGGTCGCTTAGTGAAAGATCGCGAAGCAGATGCAATGATTTCCTCGGGCAACACGGGGGCGTTAATGGCTACGGGATTACTCATTATTGGGCGAATAGAAGGGATAGAGAGACCTGCCCTTGCTCCAATGCTTCCATCTTCAGATGGGAGGGGTGTACTTGCACTTGATCTAGGAGCTAATATGGATGCGGAGCCCCAGCATCTTGTACAATATGCTATTATGGGTCGGATATATCGAGAGCTGGTTCATGGCATGACGAATCCTCGAATTGCCTTGTTGAATGTTGGAACTGAAGAGATGAAGGGCAATGAGCTAACGAAGGCCGTGTTTCCGTTTCTTCAGCAAGCTCCGATCCATTTCATTGGCAATGTTGAAGCGAGAGATGTTCTTGAAGGTAATTGTGATGTACTGGTATGTGATGCATTCGTAGGTAATATTCTGCTAAAAGCTTTTGAGGGTGCTTCATCTACCATATTCACTGCAATTAAATCTGAATTCTCCCGTTCTTTCTTAACGAAGATAGCAGCGGCTATCGTAGGGCCAGGGCTTCGTAAATTCAAGAAAAAGATGGATTATCGTGAGCATGGTGGGGCACTGCTATTAGGAGTGAATGGGATCTGTATTAAGAGTCATGGTTCATCAGATGCTACTGCCATTAAAAGCTCGGTTAGACAAGCGCGGGATGCGTTAAAGGTTGGCGACCTTGTAGGGGCTATCTCAGCAGAAATTAATAGAAAGTGAGTGGTAACTTCATGAGAATTATACCAGTAGGGATCATTGGGACGGGTAGTAGTGTACCCGAACGCATATTAACGAACAAAGAGCTTGAGGTCATGGTGGAAACGAATGATGAGTGGATTGTGTCCCGAACTGGTATCAAGGAAAGAAGACTGGCATCTAGTGAACAGACTACAACTGATCTTGCTGCCGAAGCGGCAAGAAGAGCGATTGCTAGTGCAGGTCTAGCACCTGAGGATATCGATCTGATTATTGTTGCCACAGTTACACCAGAGACTTCCTTCCCTTCGACTGCATGCAAGCTTCAGGAAAGATTGGGGATGAAGAAGGCTGCAGCGTTCGATTTATCTGCGGCATGTTCCGGTTTTATTTATGGATTAGCTAATGCTTCGAATTTCATCGCAATGGGTACTTATAAATACGCATTAGTTATTGGCGCAGAAACATTGTCCAAAATTACAGATTATACCGATCGTAACACATGTATTCTGTTCGGTGACGGGGCAGGTGCTGTCATTCTTGGACCTGTTGCTGAAGGTCGTGGGTTTAAATCCTTCGAGCTTGGTGCGGATGGTACCGGAGGCGACTTACTGAAGATCAACGAGAACGGACATATTCATATGGCTGGTCGGGATGTATTCAAATTTGCTGTTCGTATTATGGGATCTGCGGCAGAAGAAGCATTGCGCAAGGCTGAACTAACTAAAGCGGACATTGATTTATTAATCCCACATCAAGCCAACATACGGATCATTGAATCTGCCATGGAGCGTCTAGATTTGTCTATCGACAAATGCATGGTGAATCTTGATCGCTATGGGAATGTATCAGCAGCCTCGATTCCTCTGGCGTTAGCGGAAGCAGCGGAGACGGGCAGAGTCAAGGAAGGTGACTGCTTGCTGTTTGTTGGCTTTGGCGGCGGATTAACCTGGGGTGCTGCTGTATTGATCTGGTAGTGATCCTAATAAATTTCTAGTAAAGGGGACTCTCTCTTGAGTAAATTAGCTCTCATATTCCCGGGGCAGGGTGCGCAATCGGTTGGAATGGGGTTAGATGCCTACAAAGCCGATGATATAGCTAAACGTGTATTCGATACAGCGGATGAAGTTTTGGGTTATGCTCTATCTGATCTAATTTTCCAAGGGCCAGATGACCAACTGAAATTAACTTATCATACTCAGCCTGCACTATTAACGACGAGTATCGCGTATTATGAGTTACTCCGTGCTGCAGGAATCCAACCCGATTATGTAGCGGGGCACAGCCTTGGAGAATATAGCGCGCTTGTTGTTGCTGGAGTTCTGACATTCGAGGATGCCGTGAGAACGGTACGTCTACGTGGTGAATTTATGGATCAAGCTGTTCCAGCTGGTCTTGGCGCGATGGCCGCTGTTCTGGGTGCGGAAAGAGAGGCTTTAGCTTCATTATGTGCTGCGATTACGAAGGACATTGGGGTAGTTGAATTAGCTAATGTGAATTGTCCAGGTCAGATTGTTGTTTCTGGCAGCAGTGAAGGCGTACAGGCAGTAGTGGATCAAGGGAAGGGAATAGGGGCTAAACGAGTCATTCCTCTAGTAGTAAGTGGTCCATTCCATTCTTCCATGATGAAGCCGGCATCTGTGAAGCTGGGTGAGGTTCTCAATGGTCTGACTTTTAACGATGCAGCCTTTCCTGTCATAGCCAATGTTACGGCTGAACCTGTTGTACAATCGGGTTTAATCCGCGATTTATTAGTTCAGCAAGTATACTCTCCTGTACTTTGGGAGGATTGCGTTAATCGTATGATCGCTGATGGAGTAGATACATTCCTCGAAGTTGGATCTGGAAGTGTGTTAACTGGATTAATAAAGAAAATTAATAAAGATGTGCGTTGCCATACATTGGATAGTGTAGAAGCGGTTAAACTCTGGTTAGAGCTTATGCCTACGAAATAGTTTTTTCGACTGCTCGCGCAATCATCATAAACTTTTAGGGGGAGCTGAGAGCACATGCTTAAAGGTCAAGTGGCACTTGTAACAGGGGCTTCTCGCGGCATTGGCAGAGCAATAGCCTTGGTATTAGCACAATCCGGTGCGGATGTTGTTGTCAACTATGCAGGTAGTGAGAGTGCTGCTGAGGAAGTTGTACAATTAATCCGCGGCATGGGTCGAAGAGCTGGGAAGATTCAGGCCCACGTCGGGAATGTTGAACAGACAGAGAATATGATGAAAGCCATCATAGAGCAATTTGGAAAAATAGATATCCTTGTGAATAATGCTGGAATTACGCGGGATAATCTAATTATGCGGATGAAGGAAGAGGAATTTGATGATGTGATTAATACGAACCTAAAAGGTGTATTTAATTGCATCAAAGCGGTCACTCGGCCAATGATGAAGCAACGCTCCGGAACCATAATTAATATTTCTTCGGTTGTTGGCGTGCTAGGAAATCCTGGGCAAGCGAATTACGTAGCTGCCAAAGCGGGTGTAATCGGATTAACCAAGGCTACTGCTCGTGAGCTGGCATCACGTAATATTACTGTAAATTGCATTGCGCCTGGCTATATTGAGACGGATATGACCGACAAGCTTCCTGAGGAAGCTAAAGCATCGTTGCTACAGCAAATCCCTCTAGCTCGACTTGGAAGTCCTGATGATATCGCCAAGGTCGTATTGTTCCTTACATCGAATGCAGCTTCTTACATGACAGGTCAAACGATACATGTTGATGGTGGCATGTATATGTAGGTGCTTGTTCAAATATGTAGCGTATATCGTAACTCTTTTTTTGAACAAGCGCTCTAAGCCAGAATCAAGCACTCTGGTAATTTGCATTTAATTTTCGTATAATACCATGGAGGAGGTGAACCGGATGTCCGATGTAGTAGATC
>JBBDTA010000152.1:10437-16587 GCA_040904605.1 Paenibacillaceae bacterium | reverse complement strand
ATCGACTTGCCTATGAGCGCTTCGATGCAGAAGGTCATTTCATCATCATGATGAATGTATCCAAACGAATGAGGAAAATTACGGTAACGCTCCCTGCAGGTTTATGGCAGGATGTCACATCAGGGCACAACGTTCAAGGCACTGGCAAGAAACACAAGTTTGAGCTCCAAGCATTCGGCTACAGCATATATCAACGTGTTTAGCTTTATTTAAGAAGGACAAGGGTAGAGCCGGATTCGGCTCTATTTTTTTTCAACTATCAGAATTATAAGTTTTTCATGTATTCAGCATGGGCACTATCTAATGAGTGTGATTAGCGCAACAGTTGGCGCAAGAGTACCGAATATGTGTGCTAAATTCTATTGAAAACTAACATTTGGAGAGATTTGCGCAAGTTTCAGCGCTACAGCTCCTACTGGACAACGTTATAGCGCTGAAACTTGTGCTGTTGCCGGCATTCATCAATATGGGGTTGATTTAGCGAAAGTGTACTACATAAATACGCCAAGTGTAGCGCTAATTGAAATATGCTACACCAAAAGCTTGTTTGCAACAGTCTTCAAAGGACCATTCGGTGATCCGATTCAAATCCAACTAGGAATCTAAATTACTTATGCTATAATGATCACATCATTTTGGTTGTCTGAAGGAGAGTAGTTTGATGAAAAAGTCGATCACGATCTACGATATTGCTAAAAGTGCGAACACATCAGCAGCAACTGTATCGAGGGTACTTAGTAACAGTAATTATCCAGTAAGTGTGGAGATGAAGGAGAAGATTAAGAGGATTGCCAAAGAGGTTAATTATGTCCCGAATATATCGGGGAGGCAATTGAAGACGAACAAGAGTATGACAATAGGTGTAATTGTTCCAAGCATTAGCAATCCTTTCTATTCTCCCATTGTTCTTGGGATTGAGGAAACCGCACGTAAGAATGGGTATCATGTACTTCTGTGTAATTCCCTGCAGAGCCCCGAATTGGAAAATGAATATATTCAAACCCTTTTCCAGAAACAGGTGCAAGGGCTCATTATATCTTCGATTTCAGGTAAGATAGAATTGCTTAATAGTTATATATCTAAAGGGCTGAATGTTGTAGCCATTGACCAGGCTTTAGATGATCTGAAGGATGGATTCCAGATAGGATTCGATTATCGCAAGGGTGGATATCTAGCAACGGAATATCTCATTAAGAAAGGGCACAACAAAATTGCTTACGTCACAGCCCCTCTAGATCGACCAAGTCGTAAAGATATATTAATCGGATATCAGGAAGCAATGCTGAAATATGGGATTGAAGCTGACAAAGAATGGATTCAAATTACTCAGAATGTAGAGAGCATGATGGATGGCAGCTCCTACGAATTTACCAATGGCAAACAATTAGCCAAGCAAATATTGGATGTGTCAGATAGACCATCGGCTATACTAGCATGTAATGATATGACGGCGATCGGTATGATCAATGAGCTTGAACAACAGGGTATTAAGGTTCCAGAGCAAATGTCAATTATCGGTATTGATAATATCGAATTGGGTCAGATCATTAGTCCGTCTTTATCGACGATTGATCATCCTAAACGGGAGATGGGCAAATTCGCTTGCAAGATGTTGTTGGAAAGAATGAATGGAGATAAGTCGACTATGAATGAAATGGTCATGCAGCCGCAGATGATAGAACGTGATTCTGTAAGGGCTTTAAAAATGTAATTGCAGTGATAATTGTCATGTGTTACAATAACTCGCATAAACACAGTAATCGATTACTATGATAACTTTAAAAGCGCTTAATGCACCCTGAAATTCATGTGGTACATATTATTTTCCGCAATAGTAATCGATTACTGTAAAATCACAATGGAGGTCAGAGCAGCTATGAACGTTACTATTTGCGATAATTCAATAGAACTAGGAAAGTCTGCAGCAGAAGCATCAGCGGTTATATTGAATGAACAGATTCAGTTAAAGGGAAAGGCGAGAATCATTCTATCTACAGGGGCTTCACAATTCAATGTTGTGAAAGCGCTCGTAGAGCAAGCTGTAGATTGGAGTAAGGTAGAGATGTTCCATCTAGATGAATATGTGAACCTTCCAATCACGCATAAAGCTAGCTTTCGCAAATATTTGCAAGAGCGCTTCGTCGATTTGCTTCCTCAGTTGAAGAAAGCTCACTTTGTTAGTGGTGAAGGAGATGTTCGTGCGAGTATTGAGAAATTAACAGATGAGATAAGGAAAGAGCCAATAGACCTGGCATTGATCGGTATAGGAGAGAATGCCCATATTGCCTTTAATGATCCCCCAGCGAACTTCGAAACGACAGAAGCCTATATGGTTGTAAATTTAGATGAAGTCTGTAAGCTTCAGCAAGTAAGAGAAGGATGGTTTCCAACCATCGATGATGTTCCAGCCCAAGCAATCACGATGACGGTTCACCAAATTCTGCAAAGTAAAGTGATCATCTCATGCGTTCCACATAAAGAGAAAGCGAACGCGATCAAGAATTTTTTCGAGAGTGATGTTCATCGTCAAATTCCAGCAACGATCTTAAAGACTCATGCGAATATCTCTCTTTACTTAGATAAAGAATCAGCGTCCATGACAGACAAGAAATTTCTAACTAATCTTGCGGAGTAGGAGTAGGTGAATAGCAATGAATTTCGATCCCTTGTATGCTCCATATCCCTCTAGAAGAATACCGGTATTCGCACAGAATGGAATGGTAGCGACTAGTCAGCCTTTAGCGGCGCAAGCTGGACTGGATATACTGAAACAGGGGGGGAATGCTATCGATGCAGCAATTGCAACTGCGGCATGCTTGACTGTCTTAGAGCCTAATTCCAATAGTATTGGAGGCGACTCCTTCGCATTGGTTTGGACAGAAGGGAAGCTGCAAGGTTTGAATGCTAGCGGTCCCTCTCCCCAAGGAATGTCGATCGAAGCGGTTCGTCAAGCGGGCTATGAGACCATTCCCGAGTATGGGATGATCCCCGTTACGGTACCGGGTACGCCCGCAGCCTGGCAAGCGTTATCTGAACGTTACGGTAAGCTGCCATTAACGGAAGTCCTACAACCAGCCATTGCCTATGCTGAGCAAGGATATCCGGTATCGCCTATTATTGCATACAACTGGAACAGAGCTTTCCAGAGCTTCAAGCAGCATGCAGTGGGTCCGGAATTTGATGCTTGGTATAGCACATTCGCACCTGAGGGTCATGCCCCCAGACCAGGGGAAATTTGGCGATCACCTGATCATGCAAGCACGTTAATGAACATCGCAGAAACTAAGGCTCAATCATTCTACACAGGTAAGCTAGCCGATCAGATCGATGATTTCTCTAAGAAGCATGGGGGGTTCTTGACCAAGGAAGATCTAGCGGCTTACAAGCCCGAATGGGTACAACCTGTAAGCGTAAATTATAGAGGCTATGACGTCTGGGAAATTCCCCCGAATGGACAAGGGATTATTGCTCTCATCGCGTTGAACATTCTACAGAAGTTTGATGTATCCGCACAAGGTAGTGTGGACACGTATCATAGACAGATAGAAGCGATGAAGCTAGCATTCGCAGACGGATCGACCTATATAACGGATGCAAGATCTATGAAGGTTTCTGTAGAGGAATTACTATCTGATCGTTATGCGGAGGATAGGAAGAAGCTGATTGCAGACCGTGCCGTCTTCCCTGAGCCTAGTATTCTACCTAAAGGTGGAACCGTCTATATCGCAACAGCTGACCGAGAAGGGAATATGGTTTCGTTCATTCAGAGCAACTATAAGCAATTTGGTTCTGGCATCGTTGTCCCTGGAACAGGAATTAATCTGCAGAATCGAGGATTAGACTTCTCAATGAATCCGGATCATGCCAATGCTCTCGAGCCGGGCAAGAAGACGTATCACACGATCATTCCAGGCTTTGTCACCAAACAGAATGAGCCAATCGGACCATTTGGTGTTATGGGAGGATTCATGCAACCTCAAGGGCATGTGCAGGTTCTGATGAATGCCATTGATTATCATCTGAATCCACAATCGGCTTTAGATGCACCACGATGGCAGTGGAAATCAGGGAATACGATAGAGGTAGACCCTGCATTCCCTCAGCATATCGCTGAAGCATTGGCACGGAGAGGGCATGTCATCATTAGAGCAGCAGACCATAATAGCTTTGGAAGAGGACAGGTTATCTGGAGAGATCTCCAGACGAAGGTTTACGTTGGAGGTACTGAACCGCGAGCGGATGGCCACATTGCTGCATGGTAACTGGATATTATCGTAACAAGGAGGGGCTTTGGATGGATAATGAATACGCATTGAAGATAAAATCAAAACCCAGAAAAAGCTTGCAGGATCGCAAGAAAATTTATGCCATCTTGTTTATACTCCCGGCTTTTATCTTTATCTTTTCCTTCATGATATATCCGATTGTTTATACGTTGTTCATGAGCTTTCAGGAATTTAACTTTGTGTATGATGATGCGGCTAAATTCATAGGTCTGGACAATTATGTGAAGGCTTTCAATGATACGAACTTTCTAGTCGCGATGAAGAATACATTCACCTACGGCATCATTTACTTCATCTTAATTATGATAGTATCGCTTTCCTTCGCTTTGATCTTATTCAATACGAGAAGATTTAGCGGTTTATTCAAAACCGTTATATTCATCCCGATCGTTGTACCCGTATCCTTATCAGCATTAGTGTTCATGTGGATTCTGCAACCTAATTATGGCTTACTCAATCATTTTCTAGGTGATATTCTAGGACTTACTCAATTAACGTATCCTTGGTTGAATCATGGTACAACGGCTATGGCTGCTATTATTGTAGTAAGTTTATGGGCCACGATAGGCTTCGAGACGATTCTCTTCCTAGGTGGATTACAGTCTATATCGGGTGAAGTATTAGAGGCGGCCGAGATGGATGGGGCTAGTGGTTGGAGGAAAATTGTGTTCATCATCCTGCCCAATCTCAGAGAGACTTATATTATAACGGGAATATGGGCCATCATTCACGCATTAAAGGTATTCGTAGAGCCGATGGTTATGACGAATGGAGGACCTGGGAATTCAACCTTGGTCATGTATCAGGAAATTTATTATACCGCTTTTGTTAACTTCGATATGGGTTATGCAGCGGCAATGGCATATATTCTAGGCATATTCACTCTAGTACTCTCGATAACCAATTTTTATATCAATAGAACTAAAGATGAATAGGGGGCAAGGACATGATCAAACTTATTAGTTCAAAAACTATTCTTTATGTCATTTTGGTACTATCGAGTATTTTCTTCCTAACCCCCTTCATTTATACCTTATTCAATTCGTTCAAAACAGACAAGGAGATATTCCAGGTTCCGCAGAGCTTTTTTCCTGAGATATTCGTTCTGGATAATTATCGAGGGATCCTCGAGGGCCATTTCATCCAATACTTCATGAATAGTGTAATCATCACCGTGGTAGGGGTTGTAATGGTTGCTTTCTTAAGCTCACTTGCGGGTTATGCATTCGCTAGACTGCCCTTTAGAGGTAGAGATCTTCTAATGATCGCCTTGCTACTCGTCATTACTCTTCCATTGGCCATATTCTTAATCCCTATCTATCTCATGGAGTTTAAGATGGATATCTTGAACTCGAAGCTTGGACTCATACTTCCCAATATTGCTGCTGGCTTACCCTTTGCCATCTTCATTATGAGAGCAGGATTCGTCTCCATTCCGAAGGAGATGGAAGAATCAGCAGAGATGGATGGATGTGGGATCTTCCAAACTTGGTGGAGAATTATGCTGCCCATGGCGAAGAATGGATTAATTATCGTGGTTATCCATGCGTTCTATACGATATGGGGAGAGTACACATTCGCTAAGACATTGGCAACGGATCAGGATGCAATGCCTTTGACGGTGGGGTTAACGTTATTCAAAGGCGAGGCGTGGGCACTCGGTACACTTGCATCGGTCATCGTGCTGTCCATGCTGCCACCCATCCTCATCTTCATCTTCTTCCAGAAGCATATTGTGGAAGGTATTGCGGCAGGTTCTGTTAAAGGCTAACCATTCAAGGAGGTGATGTGGAACATATTGCTCATGTGTGGGTAAGGAATGATAACAAAGGGGTTCAACAAAAGGGTTAAAAAAAGGTTTGAA
>JBBDTA010000152.1:0-10337 GCA_040904605.1 Paenibacillaceae bacterium | reverse complement strand
GCTGGCACCGCTAACAAAGCTAACAACAGTGCATCCGAGGAGAAACCATCCTCATCAAGTCCCCAAGAAATAAGAGTAGGCGCAGACGCTTGGATGGTCGAAAAATTAAAAATCAATGATGCGGCCAAGAAGTTTGAAGCTAGTCACGATAATGTTAAAGTTATCGTAAAGCCTTATGCAGATAAATCCATTCTAGCTAACTTCTCTTTACAATGGAGTCAAGGTAAAACGGATTATGATGTTGTATTAACGGATGGTATGCAGAATGCTGTTCAGTTTTTAGCGAAGGATCTTATTATCAATTATAATGAAACTAATTTTTTCGAGGGAGCAACTGCCAAGGACAAATTTGTTGGTGACGTTCTTTCCTTTGGTGAAGTTGATGGATTTCAATTCGCACTTCCGATCAGCCTAGAAAGCTATGCGATCAACGTGAATAGAAAGATGTTCGAAGCAGCTGGTTACATTGACGCTCAAGGCAATATCATTCAGCCGAAATCATGGCAAGAGCTGTACGAATACGCTAAGAAAATGACCATAGTCGAGGGCGGTAAAGTCGTACAACAGGGGATGACCATTCAATGGGGTCCGAATGCTTCCTCGCTCATGCTTGCAACCAAGCGTGCGATTGACGGTACTTATCTGACTGACGGAATTCTCTCCTACGACACGCCTGCAATGAGAGAAGTTCTAGAGATATGGAAAAAAGGAGCCGATGAAGGGGTATTCTCGATTGACACCTTCACGAACAAAGATGCTGGCCGTGATAATTATAAGGCTGGACAGGTGGCCATGCTCTTCCAAAGTGGTTCACATGCAGCTGAAGCGGCACCACTCATTGGAGCAGATAATGTAGATATTATCCCAGCGCCGAACGCTGCAGTGAATGGCTCATATGCATTCGCAGCCGGAGTTCTCATTCCTAGGGCTTCTGAAGTTCAAGACCTTGCTGTACAATTCATTAAAGAAGCGTTAATGGACAAGGAAATTCAAGTATCATCTGGTCAAGAGTGGGGTAAGCTTCCTGTTCTTGAAGCTAACTTTAATGAAATTAAAGCACCATGGAAAGATAAGCTATTCGAGATTATTAAAGTATCCGCACCTACACCTTATTACAAGGAATATCCGGTGATTGATAAGAACATGCCGATTTTATTGCAGAATTATCTAGCAGGCAAATCGGATCTAGATACCTTCATTAAGGATGTAGAAAAGATGATTGCAGATGTAGATAAAACAGTATTCACGAAATAGGAGCAATAAAGTTCAAAGGTAGCGGGAATCCAGTCATTGACCTTCAATGACTAGATTCCCCTTCCTTTTATTACACCTTGAAGGGGGATACCTGTGGGAGCACATTATCAAGGAAGTCATTGGATCACAGGTCAGAAGATAGACATTCAGGTCGAACATGGAACAGTTATCGCTTGTGAACAGGCTTCACACGATAGTAACCATTGGGTGGCACCTGGTTTGATTGATGTGCAAGTAAACGGAATCGGTGGTTATGATTTGAATGGTCTAGACACCTCGGTGCAGACGGTCAAGGATGTTGTGCGTGTTCTACAACAAGGAGGCGTTACCCGATTCTGTCCAACCATCATAACTGGAACGAAGGAACGGATATTACACTGTGTACGCACCATCGCGGAAGCATGTGCAACGGATCCTTTGGTGGATTATGCGGTAATTGGTATACATGTAGAAGGACCATTCATATCTAATGAAGAAGGACCACGAGGAGCGCATAACGAAGATTGGGTGAGAGACCCAGACTGGAATGAGTTCCTAGCGTGGTACGAAGCTTCACACGGTCGTATATGTAAAGTGACCCTTGCTCCAGAAAAACCGGGAGCTATTGAATTAATTAGTAAGCTCACACAATTAGGTATTGTCGCAGCTATCGGACATTGCAACGCCTCAGAGGAAGATATTCAGAAAGCGGTAGATGCCGGAGCGACTATGAGTACACATTTAGGTAATGGTGCTCATTCGGTTATTAAGAGGCACCCTAATTATATTTGGTCACAATTAGCAGAGGATCGACTATGGGCAGGTTTAATCGCAGACGGTCATCACTTACCGATGTCGACATTAAAGGTAATGCTTCGTGCTAAGGGCCGCAAGGCGATTATAACCAGCGATGCAGTAAGCTTGGCGGGAATGCCACCCGGCTCATATGAAACTCATATTAATAGCGCAGTTGTATTAGAGCCCAATGGTTTTCTTCACTTAGCACGGACACCGGATATTCTAGCGGGTTCCGCAACACCCTTGTATAAAGCGTTGGAGAATATGGCACAACAGGGTGTAAGCTCTATAGGGGAAGCCATTACGATGGCAACCTTACATCCTGCAGAGCTGTTCGGGTTGGACACGCAAGGTGTGGGGAGGATTGAAGTTGGATCACCGGCAGATTTTATCATATACAATTACAGTGAAGAGCATGGATTGATCATCCACAGAACAATCTCTAATGGTGAAGTTGTATATGAAAGATAAATTTAGCGGGAGACGGTCGACATTGCTTGGTCAGATATTTCTCGGTTTTTTCCGTGCTTCTATATTCGGGTATGGCGGGGGTCCTTCATCGATCCCCTTGGTATACAAGGAAGTAGTAGACAAGTATCAGTGGTTATCCGATGAAGAATTTAGTGATGTTCTGGCATTGGCCAATTGTCTACCGGGTCCGATCTCAACGAAGATGGCTGGGTATATCGGTTATAAGCTTGCTGGTGTTATCGGTTTGCTGATTGCCATTATTGCTACGGTGGTACCTACTGTATTCCTGATGATTGTGTTTATAGAAATTATAAATTCCTATAAGGAATATCCGATGGTAGAAGGAATGATCCAAGCTGTCTCTCCCATTGTCGGAGTCATGCTGCTTAGCTTGGCCTATTCTTTCTTCAAGAATGCTAAGGTCGATTTAGGCTGGAGATTAACGATAGGACTCTGCATAGTGAGCTTTGTTGTATATGGGATACTCCACATCCACCCTGCCCTGATTATCGGTATTTTACTTGTATATGGCTTCTTCTTCAAATTACCATTCAACAAAAGCAGTAAAGAGATCGAAAACTAGAACACAACTTTATATGAAGGAGATTAGCTTTTGGTTATATATTGGTATATATTCCTTGCCTTCTTCTTTCCTGGTATTGTTGGTTATGGTGGGGGCCCCGCCTATATTCCTCTCGTTCAAACCGAATTAGTTGAACACTACCAATGGTTTACCGTAGAAGAGTTTGGCCAGATGTTAGCTGTAGCGAATACATTGCCGGGTCCGATTGTTACGAAAATTGCAGGATTAGTAGGATATCAGCTAGGCGGGGTTTTTGTTGCCTTTGTTGCCTTATTCGCCACGATAGCTCCGTCACTTACCGTTATGATTTTTCTGCTGGGCGTATTGTACAAATTTAAGGATTCCCCTCAGGTGAAGAGAATGACGAGTATTATTCGTCCAACCCTTGCTATTCTGCTGGGTGTATTGGCTTATCAATTTTTCTCCTCGTCATGGAAAGGTGTAGGCATCATTCATACGCTTATATTAATGGCTGCGGGTACGTTACTTCTTGAAAAATGGAAGGTCAATCCTACATGGGTGATTGTAGGCTCTCTGGTTTATGGTGCGATCTTCCTTGCGTAGACTCGAACAATATGTAGAGATTGGAGTGATGAATGTGATTGTGCAGAATTTGACTGCTGCGGCTTTTCAGCCGTACGGAACAGTCATTCAATTTGACGAAGCGAAGGCAGAGGGGTTTCAAGTCATCGTCGAGGAGCCTGAAGCTGAAGGCTGGCGTATTGCGATCTCGCAGCTAACTCGAGGCAAAATTGTAAAGCTTGGATTGCATCCAAACACGCGTGAATCGTTCGAGCCTTTAAGCGGGATCAGCTTAATACTCGTTGCGAAGAAGGAAGCTCCGCAGGAGCTGGAGGTGTTCCTGCTCGACCAACCGGTGTGCCTTCACAAGAATATCTGGCATGCTACAGCAGCACTGTCCTCTCGTTCACTTATCAAGATTACGGAGAACAATCATGTGGAATCAATGGAGTATGTGTTGGATGCGCCCCTGGATTTTTGTGTAAAGCCGGAGGCGTATTGCTATGAATAGAGTACCAAAAACTAAAATTTATGGTAGAGTGAAATAATATCGATTTATAGTGAATAAGAGGAGATAATGATTAAGTAGGAGGCTATCATGATCGATTTGCATTCACATATATTGCCGGGGATAGACGATGGAGCGAGAACGTTAGAGGATTCTATCGAGATGGCACAGCTCGCAGTGAAGGATGGGATTCGGCTGTTGGCAGCGACTCCTCATCATAATAATGGGAGATTCTCGAATGAGGGCATCGTGGTGAAGCAGGCAATCGACAGCCTCAATCAAGAGCTGAGTAGACAGAATATTCCTCTGAAGGTGCTGCCCGGTCATGAGATTCGGATTAACGATCTATTCTGGGAGGAATGTAAGGCTGGGAATCTACTGACCTTGAATGATTCGCGTTATATGTTAATAGAACTGCCTAATCAGCATGTACCGCGAGATATATGGGACGTCATTCATGAGCTGAAGCTCAAGGGAATCGTGCCGATCATTGCTCATCCAGAGAGGAATTCAGATCTCGCCAATGAGATGGATGTACTGATGGAATTAGTAGAAGCGGGTGCGCTGAGTCAGGTCACTACCCATTCATTGAACGGTCTATTCGGCTCCCGTATTCGCCATATCGCGATGAAGATGTGTCAACGCAGGCTCGTCCATATCGTCGCTTCAGATGCGCATAATGCCGATCATCGTCCTTTTGGCATGCGAGAGGCTTATGATCTGATCAATCGAAAGTTAGGGAAGTCTTATGTTCAATACTATCAGAATAATGCCCGAGCAGTCATCGACAATCAGCTAATGGATACATGGGAGCCTCGAACCGAGAAGCGATGGTACCAGAGATGGTAGCATCGTTTTCCTTCTCTATTGATGAAGCAACGATAACTTTTATGGAATTTGTTTACTTCAGAATGTTTGATTTCGATTGATGGATGTCAAATAATGTGATAACATACGATTAATATTAACAAGTTTCGATCTGTATTACAGTACATAAGAATTGTGCTAGCTTTCCATCAAAAAAACTAGAATAACGAGGTGGTAGTGGAATGAAGGGTTTTAGGAGAAAATTATTAGCTTCAACACTGATTGTAGGTTTATTGTTCGGTTCTGTGGCGAGTGTTAATGCCGCTAATCTACCTGCGACGGCAAATACTTTGGTTGCCAAGCTGAATCAGGTCTATGGGTATTTATCAACTGCACAGAAGAGTTCAATAGATACCGCTCGTGCGGATATTCTAACAGTCCTCAACGCAAGGGGTGTCAACGACTCAGCTTGGTTGACAACGTATGGATCGATATCCGATCCTCTATGGACAATACTAGAACCGAAAATTTTAGCTTATAATACGGCTAACGATCCAGACTTAAGTATTACTGAAGCCGACCTGTTGGCGTTTGCACTTCATTTTGGCATTATCAATTATGATTCAAGCTTTAGTGATTTTGAGACATATCGGACTGACGGTGGATTCCGTGATCTGATGAATGACTTAGCTTTGCTAGGTGGACTAACAGGTGGCATGGATGATTTAGATTTTGTCGATGTGACTAGCTTCTACACGGCAATAGAAACAGCAACTCGCTCTACAGTTGCAACAATGCCTTCATTTGATAGTTTTAATGATTTACTAACATTTAAGAATGCATTGCAAGCCGCAGTTCAAGGTGTCCTCGATGCTGAGGGATCGAATATGGCTATTGTGTTGAATTCCTCCGGAATTACAGCAGATGCATTGCTTACTACTAAACTTCAGATGCAGCTTAAAGTGCCTTCTGCTTTAAATGCTGAATTAGCATTAGCATCAGCTTATCGAGCAATGATTCTCGCAACTACTAATACTAATACTAATAATAACAACACAACTGACCCTGTTGTAACTCCTGGGGGAACTACACTTCCAGAACAAGCTGCTGAAGCAGCTAAGGAAGTCTTATTGGATCTTGCAGCGAAGCTCGCTGATCTTCCTGCTGCTGAGAAGAAAGCAGAAGTGAAGAAAGCGGAGAAGGCTGTAGAGAAAGCAATTAAAGAAGCGGGTAGAGAAACAGTTACAGTTGTAGTAACCGCAGGAGTAGCTAAGCCTACGATTGATACTACAGCATTCGTTAATAAAGCCAAGGAAGCCAAAGCTCTTGCTGACACTTTGAATGCGGATCTCGCAGCGTTAGGCGGTAAGAAAGTTAAGGTTGAATTCACCATGGATCTGGGCACCGTAGATGCTGATAGTATGGAAATTCCATTCGATAAAGCATTCCTGGATGAAATGGCTGCAGCAGGTGTGGATTCAATCGCAATAGTAGTCAATGGGATAGAAATCTCCGTGAACACCAAAGAGTTTGGAGCCAACACAACGCTTAACATTCAGAAGAAATCTAAAGCAGAATCCGGAGATGCTTCTGGTAAGAAAGCGGCATCGGATTATTACGAATTCGACTTCTCATCTAATGGTAGTGATGTAGGAAAGTTTAGTAATCCTGTATTGTTGAAGATCCCGGTTAATAACGTTGCGGGCTTCGATACGGAATTATTAACTCTAGCCAAGGTTGAAGATGGACAGCTTATCTTCTACGTAGGCAAGTATAATGAAGAGTCCGGATCAGTAGAAGGTAGTCGTGATTCTTTCTCCACTTATGTTATTGTAGAGAATAAGGTTGAATTTAATGATATTGCTAAAGTGAAGAGCTGGGCAGGTCGTTCTATCGAGGTTGCAGCTGCCAAGGGGATTATCGCTGGACGTGGTGAGGGTGTATACGATCCATCAGCGAATGTAACTCGCGCAGAATTTGCTAAGATGCTCGTATCCACATTCAGCTTATTCGACAACAATGCAACAGAGAGCTTCGATGATGTGAAGGATACAGATTGGTTTAAGTCATATGTAGCTATAGCTGTCGCCAAGGGAATCATTACAGGCAGATCAGCAACTAGCTTCGATCCGAATGCTCCGATTAGCAGACAAGAGATGGCTGTAATGGTTGCTCGTACGATTAAATTAGCATTGAATGAAGTAGATGTTGAAGATAATGATGCTGTACTAAGCACCTTCACTGATGCTGGTGATATCGGCAGCATATACAAAGCGTCTGCAGCTCTAGTCGTAGACCAAGGGATTATCAATGGTTATGCAGGCAAGTTTGATCCCAAGGGTGTTACTACACGTGCACAAGCGGCTGTAGTAATTAAGAGCTTGATCGATTTACAATAAAGATTTCATCTACTAAATCCGAGTAGTCCTCCTCTCCCTTGATGGGGAGGGGGATTATTTTCATGATATAGAAGCAGGGGGGAAATTAGTGTGGAAACAGAATTAGACCTCAGAGATTACATTCGCATAATTAGAAAGCGTATATGGTTAATTCTGTCCGTTGTTGTGATTAGCTCAATGATTACTGGATTAGTCAGTTTGTTCGTTCTTGAACCCGTTTATGAGGCCTCTACGAAGCTGATTGTGAATCAGAGCAGGACCGATATTGGATTATCTGAGATAGATATTAATACTGTAAATTTGAATATTCGTTTAATTGATACGTATAAAGAGATTATTAAGACACCCGCGATTATGAATAAGGTTGCTGAACAGCATCCAGAATGGAAGCTGAGCTCTGAACAGCTTGTAGGCAAGGTGCAGGTCTCGTCAGTGAATAACACCCAGGTTATGACATTGGTTGTGCAAGACCTATCACAGAGTAAGGCTGCGAATATCGTTAATGCGATATCCAATGTGTTCATAGAAGAGATATCTACACTAATGCAGGTAGATAATGTGTTCATGCTGAGTGAGGCCGTTGTGTTAGATAACCCTCAGCCTGTCAAGCCAAATCCAATTCTTAATATAGCAATCAGCTTTGTAGTATCGCTTATGATATCAGTAGGCATTGTATTCCTGATTGAATATTTCGACGATTCAATCAAGACGGAGCAGGATGTAATGAAATATCTGAATCTTCCTACATTAGCGATGATCCCTAAGGTGAAGCCAGAGGATCTAGACAAGATTCCTGTAGTAGTGACTTCTAGAGAGGTAGGTGAGAAGTATCAAGCCTCGGTCAACACATAGACGTCCCTTGATTACACTGAATAATCCAAAATCACCGATATCTGAATCCTACCGATCATTACGTACGAATATTCAATTCTCATCCATCGACCATGACATTCGTTGTATTATGGTCACCTCGGCTGGACCGGGTGAGGGCAAGTCGACAACAGCGGCGAATCTCGCTGTGACGTATGCACAATCCGATAAGCAAGTGCTCCTCATCGACTGTGATCTTAGAAAACCGACGATGCATCATACCTTCGCAGTCACGAATCGTATGGGTATATCGAACATATTGACTGGACAGAGTGCCTCGAAGGAAGTTATAACGGAGACGGATATTTCCAATCTTTTCTTATTACCTTCGGGTCCAATTCCGCCCAATCCGTCCGAGATGCTCGCCTCGAAGCGAATGAAGGATTTACTCACAGAGTTATTACAACACTTCGATTATATTATTATTGATACGCCACCTGCGCTTGCTGTTACGGATGCACAGATCGTCTCAACCTTATGCGACGGCGTGTTATTAATCGTAGATGCAGATTCAGTCAAGAGCGGCCCTGCGATGAAGGCCAAGGCCAATCTGGAACATGTCCAAGCCCGGATCCTAGGCGTTGTGTTGAATAACATGGATCGCGATCAGAAGGAATACTACTATTACTATTACGGCGATAAGAAAAATTAATAATTTTTATATTTGACTAACTTCCCTATATAGGGAATATGTGGTACTATCGATGTGGGTCTTTAGACACAGAGAGTAAACTGAAGGAGGTACATATATGAGTTATCGGAAGCGAATGTCTATGTTGATTGTCATTGATATGATCATCATCTGGCTTAGTATCTATAGCTCATATTTTTTTCGTTTTGACGGGAATGTACCTTCTGCCTCACAGACGCAACGCTTATACTTTGGACTGATTTCAATCGTCGTCTGTACAGCGATTATGTACAGCTTGAAGTTATATAATCGGATATGGCAATATGCGAGTGTTGGTGAGATGATCGCCATTGCTAAAGCTGTATGTGCAGGTATTACTCTATCCTATCTCATATCCTTCATGGTTCTGGATGCGCGGGTTCCTATCTCCGTATTCATCCGTACATTGGAAACCATGCTCCTATTCATAGGAGGCTCCCGCTTCGCATGGCGAATCGTTCGGGATAAGTATGTGAATAAGAGTAAGTCGGAATATAAAGCGATCATAATCGGTGCTGGTGACTGTGGTGCGTTAATCGTGAAGGAGCTTCGTAATCATCCGCAGCTGCTCATCAATCCCATTGGATTTATCGATGACGATCCACATAAGCAGCATATGCAGGTTCTAGGCTTGCATGTCCTAGGCAGTCGATCACAGATTCCTGAATTAGTAGAGAAGCATCAGATTAACGAGATTATAATTGCTATACCATCTGCAACGAAGTTAGAGATTTCGAATATCATCCATATATGTAAGGCAACGGGTGCCAAGCTGAAGATTATACCTAGAATTAATGATCTCATTGAAGGTAAGGTATCGTTGAATGCGATCAGGGATGTGGAAGTAGAGGACTTACTCGGGCGTGAACCAGTGGAGCTCGAATTAGAGCTTATTGCCGATTATGTTCATGAGAAGGTCGTTCTCGTTACAGGTGCAGGAGGCTCCATAGGATCAGAGCTATGCAGACAGATTGCCCCTTTCCTACCTGGAAAGCTTCTCCTCTTAGGGCATGGGGAGAACAGTATCTACCAGATTAATAAGGAACTGGCTAATAGCTTTCCTGATCTTAGTAGAGAAACGATCATAGCCGACGTTCAGGATCGCAAGCGGATGGAGCAGATATTCGAGCAATATCAGCCCCATGTCGTATTCCATGCAGCCGCCCATAAGCATGTTCCACTGATGGAATTAAATCCAGGCGAAGCAATCAAGAACAATGTGTTCGGAACGAAGAATGTAGCCGAATGTGCAGATCAATATGGTTCGGAGCGGTTCGTACTGATCTCCAGCGATAAGGCCGTTAATCCGACGAGTATTATGGGTACAACCAAACGAATCGCCGAGATGTTCATACAATGCCTGGATAAGCAGAGTGAAACTATCTTCACCGCCGTCCGCTTCGGCAATGTGCTCGGCAGTAGAGGTAGTGTAATTCCACTATTCAAGGAGCAGATTGCTAGAGGGGGGCCGGTAAC
>JBBDTA010000151.1:0-16905 GCA_040904605.1 Paenibacillaceae bacterium | reverse complement strand
AAAGGAGTGTACACTGGTGATCAGTCAATTATCGTGGAAAATCGGCGGACAACAAGGGGAAGGTGTCGAAAGTACAGACCGGATTTTCTCTACTTCACTTAACCGACTAGGCTATTATTTATATGGCTATCGACATTTCTCTTCACGTATCAAAGGCGGACATACGAACAACAAAATCCGTATAAGCACACACCCTATTCGGGCAATTTCCGATGATTTAGACATTCTTGTCGCATTCGACCAAGAAACCATTGATTTAAATGCACATGAGCTGCGCCCAGGTGGTGTGGTTGTAGCAGATGCTAAATTCAATCCAACATTGCCAGAGCATATAGAAGCTCGTTTGTTTGCTGTCCCGATTACTGCGATAGCTGAAGAACTGGGTACCTCCTTATTCAAGAATATGGCGGCCTCCGGTGCCTCTTGGGCACTATTAGGACTACCTCTCGAAGTATTCAACAAAGCAGTTGAAGAAGAATATGGTCGTAAAGGTGCAGCAATCGTTGAGAAGAATGTTGAGGCAGTTAGACGAGGTGCTCAATTTGTTCTTGATGAAGCTGGTGGTCCGTTAGAAGAATTCAAACTATTACCTCCAGATGGAGAACAGAAATTGTTCATTATTGGTAATGATGCTATTGCCCTTGGTGCTGTTGCTGCTGGCTGTCGGTTTATGCCAGCTTATCCGATTACACCTGCTTCGGAGATTATGGAATACTTAATTAAGAAGCTACCAAGCTTGGGTGGAACCGTCATTCAAACAGAGGATGAAATCGCTGCTGTAACTATGGCTATTGGCGCCAATTATGCGGGTGCTCGTGCCTTAACGGCTTCCTCTGGTCCTGGATTATCCTTGATGACTGAAGCGATTGGATTATCGGGTATGACTGAAACTCCAGTAGTTATTGTTGACGCTCAACGTGGAGGACCAAGCACAGGGTTACCGACCAAGCAAGAACAAAGTGATCTAAACGCAATGGTATATGGTACACATGGTGAAATCCCGAAGATTGTTCTATCACCTAGTACAATCGAGGAGTGCTTCTATGATACAATCGAGGCTTTCAATCTAGCAGAGCAATATCAGGTACCCGTTATTCTGATGACGGATTTACAGCTTTCCCTAGGTAAGCAAACATCGGATATTCTGGATTATAACAAAATTTCAATCAATCGCGGAAAGCTCATTGATGGTGATCTTCCGCCACTGGCAGACCATAAATTGTTTCAACGTTATCAATTATCGGAAGATGGTATATCTCCTCGGGTGATCCCAGGTCAATTGAATGGTATACATCATGTAACTGGTGTTGAACATGACCAAGAAGGGCGTCCATCTGAAAGTGCAATTAATCGTAAACAGATGATGGACAAACGACTGCATAAATTAGATCATCTTGTTGTCACGAATCCAATATTAGTTGACGCTCCTCACGAACAGCCAGACTTACTGATTATCGGCATGGGCTCCACTGGCGGAACCATTGATGAAGCTAGATCGAGATTGTCTAAAGATGGGATTACAAGCAATCATATTACGGTTCGTTTGATCCATCCTTTCCCAGCAGATCAGCTCAAGCCTTACCTCGCTAAAGCGAAGAACATCGTTGTTGTTGAGAATAATGCAACAGCTCAACTAGCTTCTCAGATCAAGTTGCACGCTGGATTCGGTGATAAGATACACCATATTCTCAAATATGATGGAAATCCATTCTTACCTAGAGAAATCTACGAACAAAGTAAGGAGGTGCTGTAGGATGGCAACATTCAAAGAATTTAGAAATCAGATTAAACCGAATTGGTGTCCAGGTTGTGGTGATTTTTCCGTACAAGCGGCTATACAAAGGGCAGCAGCGAATGTTGGACTTGAGCCACACAACCTTGCCGTTGTAAGTGGTATTGGTTGCTCCGGACGGATATCAGGTTATATTAATGCATATGGTCTACATGGTATTCATGGTCGTTCGCTTCCGATTGCACAAGGCGTTAAGATGGCAAATCGCGAATTAACGGTTATCGCCTCTGGCGGTGATGGAGATGGCTTTGCTATTGGAATGGGTCATACCATTCATGCGATTCGTCGGAACATCGATATCACATATATAGTAATGGATAATCAAATTTATGGATTGACTAAAGGTCAAGCTTCCCCAAGAAGCGCTGAAGGCTTTAAGACGAAGAGTACACCAGCAGGGACTATTGAAGCTCCTCTCGCTCCGCTTGAGGTTGCTCTATCTGCAGGTGCTACATTCATCGCCCAATCCTTCTCAAGCAACCTGAAGCAATTAACAGAGCTGATTGAAGCTGGTTTGAATCATAAGGGCTTCTCCCTGATTAATGTATTTAGCCCTTGCGTGACCTTCAATAAATTTAATACGTATGACTGGTTCAAAGAGCATATTGTTAACACAGATGATATTGCAGATTATGATTCTTCCAATCGCATACAAGCAATGACGAAGCTGATGGAGACGAATGGTATGTTATGCGGACTCGTGTATCAAGATAAGAGCCGTAAGAGCTACCAAGAGCTTATACCTGGTTTTAGAGAAGAGGGCATTGCCAATCAAGATCTAAAACTGACGGAAGAGCAATTCCAATATTTAGTTTCCGAGTTTAAGTAAATTAAGAATGATGTAGAGGACATGTGATTAAACTCACATGTCCTTTTCTTCGAAAGAGATAGAATATGATCAAGTAATACTTTTAAGGAGCGATATCAATGCCTATGATGATTCCCATTGGCGTTTCTGCAAGACATATTCATCTGTCCCTAGAGCATATTCAGGTATTATTTGGTACTGGATATGAATTGAAGCAGCTAAAGCCCTTATCCCAGCCAGGTCAATATGCAGCAGAGGAAACCGTTGCTGTCCAAGGTCCCAAAGGTAAGTTTGATAAAGTTCGCATCTTAGGACCAGCACGGGGGAATACACAGCTCGAAATTTCTCGTACAGACGCTTTCGCGCTTGGATTAACCCCACCATTACGACAATCTGGTCACATTGAAGGAACACCGGGTATTCACCTAGTCGGTCCTGTTGGAGAGATTACAGTGGATGATGGAGTAATTGTTGCTGCAAGACACATTCATTTTCACACGGAGGATGCGAAGAGATGGGGTATTACCGATAAACAGTTTGTTAAGGTACGGCTGTCTGGAGAGCGCGGAATGATCCTTGACAATGTCTTAGCACGAGTAAGTGATCAATTCACGCTAGATATGCACATTGATACGGATGAAGCGAATGCTGCTGGGGCTGCTACTGGCGATCTAGGAGAAATCCTACCTCTAGGAATGGATATCATCAGTGAATAGTGTTATAATTTGTACTGTTGTTTATTGAATAAATTATGAAACTGTTCTTAGAAAGAAGGTGTAGCAATGAATAAGGACACGAAAGACTACTCCCGATACTTCAATGGTTCGTTCAAATTACGAGAGCAAGACGAAAGTCATACTAAATTTCGACTTAATGGTCGTGAGGTTCATGTTCATTCATCACCTGATTATAAGGATGGCAAGCAAAGAGGGAAGAATGAGATAGAAGTCCATTATGACTATCACATTCCAGAAGATATGAAAAGCTTCGGTAAAGGAAAGTTCTATCTAATCACGACCTATGGCTGTCAAATGAATGAGCATGATACAGAAACGATGAAAGGCTTGTTGGAGGAGCTAGGCTACCAGTCGACAGAATCCAGAGAGCAAGCAGACGTCATTCTACTGAATACCTGTGCGATTCGTGAGAACGCTGAGGACAAGGTGTTCGGAGAGTTAGGTCATCTCAAGCCTCTGAAGCTTCAACAGCCAGGATTAATTATAGGCGTGTGCGGCTGTATGTCGCAGGAAGAATCAGTCGTTCACCGCATTCTCCAGAAGCATGATCATGTAGATATCATCTTCGGTACTCATAACATACATCGATTGCCTGCTTTATTGCAGGAAGCCTATTATAGCAAAGAAATGGTTGTTGAGGTTTGGTCCAAGGAAGGCGACATCATCGAGAATCTTCCAATCAAACGTGAGGGCTTGAAAGCTTGGGTTAATATCATGTATGGCTGTGATAAATTCTGTACTTATTGTATCGTACCTTATACGAGAGGCAAGGAACGCAGCCGTCGTCCACAGGATGTTATTACAGAGGTCCGGGAATTAGCTCGACAAGGCTTTAAAGAGGTTACCTTACTTGGTCAGAATGTGAATGCATATGGCAAAGATTTTGATGATATCGATTATCGATTTGGGGACTTAATGGACGACATGCGCAAGATCGATATTCCACGTGTCCGATTCACCACATCCCATCCTCGGGATTTCGATGATCATCTCATTGAGGTTTTGGCTAAGGGGGGTAATTTGGTGGAGCATATCCATCTTCCTGTGCAGTCTGGCAATACAGAGGTATTAAAGAAGATGAGTCGCAAATATTCACGAGAGCAATATATGGAGTTAGTTCGTAAAATCAAGAAAGCCATTCCACACAGTATATTAACATCGGATATTATTGTTGGGTTTCCTGGGGAGACGGATGAGCAGTTTGAGGATACAATGACTTTAGTCAGAGAGGTCGGATTCGCTTTCGCTTTCAGCTTTATCTATTCACCAAGAGTTGGTACGCCTGCTGCTGATATGGAGGATAATGTCCCAGAGCAAGTGAAGAAAGAGCGTCTAAACCGATTGAATGAATTAATTAAAGAAATGAGCTTGAAGAGCAACGAGGATTGCCAAGGTCAAGTCGTTGAAGTGCTCGTCGAGGGCGTTAGCAAGAACAATAGCGAGATGCTTAGTGGGAGGACACGCACGAATAAGCTTGTCCATTTTGCCGGTCCAGAGCACTTATGTGGTTCTATTGTTCAAGTATCGATTACGGATATGCACACTTGGTTTCTGAACGGTAATTTGATATTAGAGCCCACGACAGCCGTCGTATAATCATGAATGATGAACAGGAGCGTGTTAAGGTGTCACATCATCAACAGGATAACCATTGTTCCGTCCCTAGCTTTACGAGCACTGAAGTAATCGTACGGGATGATATTATGAATAAAGCTAAGGAATTAGCAGAAACTTTATCAACCTCTGACGAAGTGCAAATTTATCAAAAAGCAGAGTTAAAAGTGAACAATCATACGGAAGTGCAGGAAATTATTAAATTAATTAAGAAGAAACAGAAAGAAATCGTTGGCTTTGAGCACTTCAAAAACCAAGCGATGGTGGATAAAATTGAAAAAGAGATTGAAGCCTTAGAAGAACAATTGAATGCATATCCCGTTGTTAATGAATTTAAACAATCACAAGAGGATATTAATTATTTACTCCAGCTTGTTATTGGCATTATCCGGGACACGGTATCAGAGCAGATAGCGATTGATACGGATACGGTTGTTTCAACGAGTAACTGCGCGGATTAATCTATTCAGCTTAAGCGCAGTAAGTCTTCAAAAAGCCGCACAACGCATTCACTCTGGTTGTACGGTTTTTGTCATTGTTAAATATAATAGAAAGATGAGGGGATCGATAATCGTGCGCTATATCATCACACTGCTTCTATATGTCTCGATCTCCATCATCCTATTAACGAGCTGTGGTGGAGATAATAAGGCTATCAAAGAACCATCCAATGAGAATACAGTAACGCCTATTGAACCCGTTTCGGTTAAACCTTCGGTTGAGAGGGTAGTGCCTGAGCAAGAGAATATTCAGCCCATTCTACCAGAAGAGACCGATGAGGATAGTACAGCTCCCATTGAGGTGACAGATGAGATCAAGCCAATAGATAACGGAGATTCCGTTCAAGTCATTGGCGAGCCTGATGCTATAAACGTATTGGTTAATAAGCAATTCTCGCTGCCTAAGGATTATAAACCGGAAGAACTCGTCTTTCCGAATATCGATTATATTTTCTCTGATAAATTAGATAAGCGTAAACTTCGCAAAGAAGCAGCGGACGCTATTGAAATCTTGTTCAAGGGAGCAGCGGAAGATCAGATTGTCCTACTTGGCGTGTCTGCATACCGATCTAACGCTACTCAGAAGGCGCTATTCGAACGTTACGTCAAGAGAGATGGATTGAATAAGGCTAGGACTTACAGCGCTGTGCCAGGGCATAGTGAGCATGAGACCGGACTTGCGATTGACGTAACAGGTGGTGATGGCAAATGTGCGGCTGAAGATTGCTTCGGCGATACGAAGGAAGCAGTATGGCTAGCTGAGCATGCAGCGGAGTATGGATTCATTATTCGATATCCCGAGGGGAAGCAAGACATTACCGGATATAAGTATGAACCATGGCATTTGCGTTATGTAGGAACAACGGTTGCTCAAGAGATCGCAGAGAAGGGATTAACCTTGGAAGAGTACTACAACGCGATACCGGTTTTGCAGTGAGGTGTATAAGCCCAAGCATATGAACGACCTTCTTCATAAGATGAGGATATGTCTATAGAAAGGGCAGATGACAGTTGATTGCCAAACGAAGACCTACGCTAGATGACACGATTATTCTTCAACTCATTAAGGATGAATTGCTGCCACTTGCTGTAAAAAGGTTCCCCGACACTCTTTTTAATAAGGATGAGCTCATGCATCGATTGAGCATTGGGACAACTTATGTATGGAAGGAACGAATCGGTCGCATTGCTGGCTTTGTCCACTTATTTATCCAAGATCAGATTGTTTGGGTGGATATGATAGCCGTTCATCGTCTTCAACAGGGTAAGGGAATAGGCCATAAGCTAATCAATCAAGCTGTTAACTTCGGTAAATCAAATCGAATGAATGCAATATCTCTCTATGTGGATAAATCGAATAGAAAAGCAATACAGTTTTATAAATCATTAGGTTTTCGTTCGATTCAGTATCATCCGCATATATTCTGTTACGAATTGTCTAGGGCATTGTGATAAATCAATGAGAAAAGTCTACTGCTGGAATTGACCAACAGTAGACTTTTCTAGTAATGACGCTGCTAATAATAACCTGGATATCCACCATAACCTATGCCTGGATAACCTACAGGATAACCTCCTCCGTAGCCGTAATAACCGGCGTAAGGAAGGGTACCCACTGCTAGCAGGTCAAACAGCACAAGTGGGAGAATAGCACTTGTCTTAACTTTGTTATCTCCGACTCTTGTTGGTTGTAAATATAACTTTTGCCCGCTTACCTTTATTAGTTTTCCAGTTATTCTGACACCTTTATTGTTAATGACATAAATATTACGACCTGTTAACTTGCTTAGAGTCTTCTTGTTTACACGCATTCTTATTCCTCCCCTCTCACAATGAAGGTTGATCGAATGATATTCGATCTCTAATCAACATATGTGATAGAAGAGAGAAGCGATTAGATGTTTGTCCACAAGGGAATTACTTATTACTTATAGTGAACATAGATGCACAATATTCAATAATATCACTTCGACGTACAATTCCGATGAATGCATCTGAATCATCAATGACAGGTACGAAATTCTGAGAAGTGACTAGTCGAATTAAATTCTCCATATTCGCATTAATACGAACAGGCTTCATATCTAATCGAAGCGGAAGATCAGAGAGTGGATATTGATGGATATTATCGAAGGAAAGCTCATGTTTATTCTTGATATACCAGAGTAGATCTCCTTCAGTCACGGTGCCTACATATTTACCATCCTCGGAGAGAATTGGAATAGCTGTATAACGATGATGCTCCATTCTTTCTAGTGTTTGTCTTAGTGTGGAAGATTCCTTAAGAAAGATAACTTCATGTTTAGGGATAAGGAAAAAGGCAATATTCATAATAGAGTAAACTCCTTGTTGATCTTTTTTTAACTTCATTATATCAAAAACCTCAAGCTAAATCACGAATACACATCGATTTAAAAGGTGAGAAGGATATTCTTGCTACATCGACGAATTTGTTAAGCATATGTTTATGGAGGGAAGGGAAGGAGTGTTATTGATATCCTATCATTACTGGCAAGGCGCTCTTATCCAATTAAGAGCTATAGAAGCACAATGAGACTATGGGATTTGTGAAAGAGGGTCAATTACGAAGTATGCTATATACGAATGGGCAATATTATGACGAAATTTATTATGGGATGACGAAAGAGGAGTTTATAACACGTTACGGTGATCGAAATTGATGATTTTCCCCATTGATTCGGTTGTACAACAATTGAAGGATGTATTAAGCATTCACTCTAATGCTGTGCTCATAGCACCACCGGGTGCGGGGAAGACAACTCGTGTTCCACTTGCATTGATTGATGAGCCTTGGTTAGCTGGTAGGAGAATACTCATGCTAGAGCCCAGACGAATGGCCGCTCGAAGCTCAGCGTGTTATATGTCTACAGCTTTAAATGAACCAGTCGGCGGTACGGTTGGATACCGAATAAGATTAGATTCGAGTGTGAGTAAGCAGACACGAATTGAAGTCATCACGGAGGGGATTCTTACACGTATGCTGCAGGATGATCCTTCGTTGGATGGTATCGGCCTTGTAATCTTCGACGAATATCATGAGCGGAGTCTTCATGCTGATCTTGGTCTTGCGCTTTGTCTTCAAGCCCAATTAATTTTTCGTCAGGATCTTAAGGTATTAGTCATGTCGGCAACATTGGATGCCAAATCCGTAGCTTCTATGATGAATGATGCTCCTATTGTCGAGAGTGAAGGTAAAATGTTTCCGGTTGAAACAAATTACTTGAGCAAACCGAATAATGAATCTTTAGATATCACCGTAAGTCGTGCCATTACTCATGCTCTAGAGGATCATACTGGGGATATCATTGTATTCTTACCAGGTATTGGTGAGATTCGTCGTGTAGGGTCCAAGCTAAGGACTATGAACCTCGGCGAGCATGTTCTTGTTACACCATTACATAGCAGTCTTACTCAAGAGGAACAGGATCTAGCGATCTCACCGAGCTCCAAGGGTATTCGCAAGATTGTATTGTCTAGCTCGATAGCAGAGACCAGTATCACGGTAGAGGGTGTTCATATCGTTATCGATAGTGGATTGATGCGTGTTCCGAAATTCTCTCCAAGGACTGGATTGACCCGATTGGAAACCGTTCCAGTATCTCAATCGTCCGCCGATCAACGGAGAGGCCGCGCTGGACGAACAGGACCTGGAATATGCTATCGACTATGGACGGAGCAAGAGGGGAGACAGCTGCCTCCTCATAGCGTACCCGAAATCAGAGAGGCGGATCTTGTCCCGTTAGCGCTTGAGCTGGCAGCATGGGGAGTGATGAACCCGAACGAGCTTCGCTGGCTTGACCCTCCTCATGATGCAGCTTATCATCAAGCCAAGGACCTCTTAGTCCAGCTAGGGGCCTTGACCGCTCAAGGCTTCATAACAGAGCACGGGAGACGAATGAATGAGCTTGGGCATGGTTTACACCCACGTTTAGCCCACATGCTAATTAAATCCACAGACTTAGGTTTGGAGGGCCTCGCTTGTGAATTAGCTGTAATACTAAGTGAACGAGATATTGTAATTCGTAATTCAGCGGATTCGGATATCGATATCACGATCCGGATTGAGGCAATTCGAAGCGATAGTTGGCTAGCCGGGCGAGTTCGAATGGAACTGCAGTATTGGGAAAAATTAATGAACATTAAATCGAATACAAGGAGTCATGATTTATCTGATTGTGGACTCTTACTCGTCTTTGCTTATCCAGATCGGATTGCACAGAGGCGATCAACAGGTGGATTCTTATTACGTAATGGTCGAGGAGCTTCGATTAGAGGCATACAACGACTATCTAATGAACCTTATCTAGTAGCTGTTGAGCTGGACGATCAAGGTGCAGAAAGTCGAATATATGGGGCCGCAACCATTGAACTCAGCACTCTGGAATTACATATAAGGGACCAAATGGAGGAGACTACGACCATTTCATGGGACCGATCCATACAAGCGGTTAGAGCTAGAAATCAGACAAGGCTTGGCGCTCTTGTGCTGAAGGATCATATGCATTCGGATTTAAATCCTGAAGAATGTCTACAGCCTCTACTAGATGGAATAACAACTGAGGGACTCCATATCCTCCCTTGGTCGAAGGGATCCCGGCAATTGCAACATCGAGTCATCTTCATCCGTCAACATGATCAGAATTGGCCCGATCTCAGTGATGAAGCTTTACAGGCTAACCTGGAGCATTGGCTGGGTCCACATGTGTACGGGATGAAAAATCGTGCAGATCTACAACGCATCCATCTTACACAGCTACTTGAATCCATGCTCACTTGGAATCAACGGCAGCAGCTTGAGGAGTATTTCCCTGCACATATTGTAGTCCCTAGTGGCTCTCGTATTCCAATCGACTACAAAGATTTAGCAGCGCCAAGTATTGCAGTACGGTTACAAGAAGTATTCGGACTTAAGGAGACGCCTTGTATTGCTCAAGGCAAGATTCCGCTTACCTTGCATCTGCTATCTCCCGCACAGCGACCGGTACAGATTACTCGGGATCTGGAGAGCTTCTGGCAGAGCGCATATTATGACATCAAGAAGGATTTAAAAGGTCGCTATCCCAAGCATTATTGGCCAGACGATCCACTCATAGCTACGCCAACGAATCGTACTAAGCCCCGCGGTACTTAGGACAAGCGAATAATTAGTTGCGGTTGTTCCTTATTAAAATTAACGATAGAGAGAGTGAATCTTACACATGAATGGACAGAATAGAGTAGATATTAAACCCGGAATAGAAGTTAACATTGTGCAGAAGCAGGATCAAACAACGAATAAACTAACAAAAGGTATCGTAAAAGATATCCTCACCAATTCAGCCAAGCATCCACATGGAATCAAAGTTAGACTGACGGATGGGACGGTAGGTAGGGTGAAGGAGATAATAGCTAGTGGAAAATGAATCGAGAAATCCCGAGCGTAACTCACTCGGGATTTGATGAATATTAGCATGAACGTATTAAATCACGGATTCCCGGCACATCGACAGGATTTTCTGGAATTCTCCTAACACGAGCAGTCAAAATTCCGGGGATTTCTGTTAATAATTGCAACTTTATCCTCATATAGACGTATAGAAACTGAAATGCAAACGGAGGTGATAGCGTGGAAAGTTTATACCTCATCCTGTTTATTATCGGATTAGCTTACGCTGTGTTAACTATATTCGTTGGAGATATCTTTAATATTCACTTCAATTTGGGTGGTGGACATTTGCCATTCATCTCTCCAACAACAATCGCCTCTTTCATTACGGTTTTCGGTGGAAGTGGTTATTTTCTGAGTGAGAAGACATTGCTACGCGCTATCGTACAGTTAAGGCTGATGAAGCAATGATCGTAACCGGTGCTTTAACTAAAGATGGTATGAAGATTGTAAAGGCGGGTGGATCATTCGTATGGCCTATCGTACAGAATGCTGAATTTTTATCTTTGCAGGTTAGTACACTTGATATTAAGACTCCAGAGGTGTACACCTCTCAAGGTGTACCCGTCATGGTTGATGGCGTAGCACAGATAAAGATCAAAGGGGATATTGAGTCCATTGCAACGGCTGCAGAGCAATTCCTCGGCAAGCCGGATGAAGAGGTCAATAGTATCGCGATGCAAACACTTGAAGGACATTTACGTGCCATACTAGGACAAATGACGGTCGAAGATGTATTCAAGAACAGAGATGAATTCGCTCGTAATGTACAGGAAGTAGCTGCAAGTGACTTGAATAAGATGGGTCTTCAAATTGTATCTTTCACAATAAGAGATGTTAGAGACAAGAATGGTTACCTGGAGGCACTCGGTCAGCCACAGATTGCTGCTGTTAAACGTGATGCTGAGATAGCTAAGGCTAATGCCTTTAGAGATGAGACGGTTGCCAAGGCCCAAGCGCTAGAGGATGGCAAGAAAGCAGAGTATTATGCAGAAACGAATATTGCCGAATCAGCGAAGACGATGGAAGTGAAGAAAGCTGAATTTAAGATGGAGCAGGATAAACGTCGAGCAGAAGCAGATCAGGCCTATAAGCTGCAAGAAGCCAAATCACTACAGGCCGTAAAGGTTGAAGAGATGGAAATCCAGGTTATTGAACGGGTGAAGCAGATTGAACTAGAAAGCAAAGAAATCGAACGTCGAGAGAAAGAGTTAGATGCTACAGTGAAGAAGCAAGCAGAAGCTGAGCGATATGCCCAAGAGCAGCAAGCCGAGGGAGATCGTTATCAGATAGAAGCCAGAGCGAAAGCCGATGCAGAATCTGTCCGCCTAGCAGGTCAAGCCAATGCAGATAAAGAAAGAGCGGAAGGAACAGCTGAAGCAGAAATTATTAAATTAAAGGGTCTTGCTGAGGCAGAAGCGAAGGATAAGATCGCTGAGGCGATGATGAAATATGGTGAAGCCGCTATTATTGAGATGATCGTGAATCAATTCCCAGCTATTGCAAGTGCTATATCTGAGCCATTATCTAAGACGGAAAAAATTGTGATCGTCGATAGTGGAACGGGTAAAGGAGGCGGCGCCTCCAAGATTACAGGCTATGTGACAGATATATTGGCCACAATGCCAGAAGCCATCAGTGCATTAACAGGTGCTGATATTACTGAATTAGTGAAACGAATTTCGCAGCCACCAGCAGTGAAGATTCAGGCTGAAGTGACACCAATAGAATAAATTCTTAAATGAATTAAGGTCGTTCAGAGTTTTGAACGGCTTTTTCTATGGTTGAAGAAGAGATTATTCGTTAATTATGGTATGATATTTATTTGTGAGCTATACAAATCATTGGAGGCAGAATATTCGTGGAACGGTATCCTTTCGCATATAATCCTGCTCAGCCCTTTACACAGCAAGTTAGTGATTGGGTTGCAGATGTATTCTATGACATATTACCCGAGGCTGGCTTTGAAGTTCGGGATGAGCAAATATATATGGCATTTCAGTTAGAGCGAGCATTCACTGAGAAGCAACCGATCTTCGCAGAAGCGGGTGTTGGCACAGGCAAAACACTGGTGTATTTACTATATTGTATTTGTTATGCGAGATATATGAGAAGACCTGCTATTATTGCTTGCGCGGACGAATCATTGATTGAGCAATTGGTTAAACCAGAGGGTGATATCGCCAAGCTGGCTCGACATCTGAATTTAACTATCGATACCCGATTAGGTAAATCACCGGATCATTACCTGTGTCTCAAGAAGCTCGATGTAGCTAAATTTAAAGATGAAGAAGCTGGCGTTTTTCAGCAAATTAATCGTCAATTACCCGCTTTTGTTCATTCGCGGGAAGCATTGCAAGCCTTCTACCCCTATGGAGATCGTAAGGATTATCCGAATCTGAATGATGAGCAATGGGAGAAAATTGGCTGGGATGTGTTCCAGGATTGTCTAGTCTGTGATAAGAGACATAGATGTGGACAGACGTTATCTAGAGAATCCTATCGCAAATCAGCAGATCTTATCATTTGTTCTCATGATTTCTATATGGAGCATGTTTGGACTTATGATGCTAGGAAGCGAGAAGGCCAGCTTCCCTTATTGCCAGAGCATAGCTCTGTTGTATTCGATGAAGGTCATTTATTAGAAACTGCAGCACAGAAAGCATTGACCTACAAACTTAAACAAGCTGTATTCGAAGAGATTATTATTCGTTTACTAAAAGGTGAAATCCGCGAATCATTAGCATTTGCGGTGGAAGATGCGATTACACAGAGTGAACGACTTTTTGAATTGTTAGCCCGGCAAAGCATTGTCGTAATTGGCTCCGATCGTAAGGAAATTTTGTACACCGATGAATTATTGCACGAGGTAAGACGGCTTAGTGAGTTGATTGCATGTATTGAAGAGGAAATTGTATTCGAGGGTGAGCTTTATACCTTAGATGCTTACCAGCTTCGTATCGTTGAAGAGCATCTGGAGATGATACAGCATGCATTGGGGCTGTTTCAGCAATCGAATCAGCTTATTTCGTGGTTAATGGAGGATCATACAGGTCTCACATTGGTTATTATGCCAAGAATGGTTAAGGAGGTACTGAAGGAACGGGTATTCTCACAGAATATGCCGATTATTTTCTCTTCCGCAACTTTATCGATTGAGGGGTCATTCCAATATGTGTCTAACAATTTAGGCATACAACAATATTTATCTTTCACAGTAGATTCTCCCTATGATTATAAACACCAGATGGATATTCATGCTCCCTTATTAAAGACTGGCCCATTATTCGATGAGAAAGTGAAGACAGCTATACCTTATCTTCAACAGACAAAGGGTAGAGCCTTAATCTTATTCACATCCAAAGAAGAGATGCGCCAATTCAAGCAAGCTTCATTCAACTATCCAGAATATGCAGCATTGCGAATACTGTATGAAGGTGATCAAGAAATCAGCCATCTGATTTCGTCCTTCCAGAATGATGAACATAGTATCTTATGTGCGGTAACATTATGGGAAGGCTTGGACATACCAGGACCATCTCTATCGAATGTTATGATCTGGTCTTTACCTTTCCCTCCGAATGATCCTGTATTCTCGGCGATGCGGGCATTGACTGACAATCCCTTCGAGGAAGTCGATTTACCATATATGCTACTTCGATTACGGCAGGGTATAGGGAGACTCATTCGGAACAGTGACGACAAGGGTATTGTGGTTATTCTAGGGGAAGAGCTACATTCAGACCCGCGAGTCATGGAGCGAGTGAAGGAAATATTGCCTAAAGGTGTATCATTCTCGCCTGATCTAGTACATGACATATAATAGGTTAAATTTTGAGGGGTTGTCCCATGTAGTTTGATCTACATGGACAACCCCTCTGTTACTATATGGTCTGTTTAGCTGCTCGACAGAAGCGTTCTAACGCTTCTTGTGCAATAGAACGTGGGCAGGCCAGATTAATACGTAACCAGCCTTGACCTTCTGTACCGAATACGGAGCCTTCACTAAAGGCAACACCTGCTTTATGGAACATGAGCTCCTTCAGACCATTCACATCTAGACCAAGTCCCCGGCAATCCATCCAGAGCATGTAGGTTCCATCTGGCTTCATCACTTTCACTTCCGGCAAGTGCTCCTCTAAGTACGATAGGGTATGTTGGACATTACCCTCAATATAGACGAGTAGTTCATCTAACCATACCTCACCTTCTTCATAAGCTGCTTGTACCGCATCCTGAGCGAGATAATGGGCCATATGTAGGCTAAGTGTCTTCAGGCGATAATCAAACTTTCTTTTTATTTCCGAATTCGAGGCTACAATGAACGATGATTGAAGACCCGGAAGATTGAATGTCTTCGTAGGAGCTAAGCAAGTGATTGTAAGCTCAGCAATCTCCTCTGAGAGCGAGGCAAAAGGGATATGCTTGTGCCCCGGAAGAATAAGATCACAATGAATTTCATCGGAGACTACAGTAACTCCATATTGTACACAGAGCGCACCTAGTTGAAGAAGCTCATCACGCTCCCAAACTCTTCCACCAGGGTTATGGGGACTACAGAGTAATAATAGCTTGGAGCCGTTGATCATGAGCTGCTCTAATTGAACATAATCCATCTCATATCGACCATTACGGATAACCAGTGGATTGATGGCAACCTCTCGATTATTCATCCGAATAACATCATAGAACGGGTAATAAACAGGTGATTGCAGGATAACTGAACTACCTGGCTCACTGTATAGATCAACAGCCATACTAAGTGAGGTAACAATCCCCGGTGAATCCGTTATCCATTGCGGTTTAATGTCCCACTGATGCCTTCTTTGGAACCAACGAATAATAGCTTTTGTATAGAAATCACTTTTAATTGTATAGCCATAAATGCCTTGTGATACTCTTTCTTGTAGGGCAGCTTGTACAGCTGGTGGACTCTCAAAATCCATATCTGCTACCCATAGAGGAAGAACATCCTTGTTACCGAATAATTTCTCCGATTGATCCCATTTATATGAATGGGTATGACTTCTGTCTGTAATGCGATCAAAGTTAAAGGTCATTAGATGATGCTCCTTAGTATGTAGTAAGTACCAATTTAGTTATTATACAGGATTCATATTGATATTTAAATCTCGATTTGGGTCAAGCGTTTAGGTTGGGACGAAGAGGAATGAATACACTAATCATATTCCGTGTTCGCTTATGCTTACAAATTAGTCGGAAAACTTCTAGGAGGTGTGTAATGAGACAGGTTGCGGATAAATGGAAAAAGTTTAGTGTGCTACAACGCCACAAAGGGGTTTCTCGTCATATTCCACCTATGCTGTCATACAATGCTGAGAATTTACGACTTATGCTCAATAGTCATGGTTTTATTGTGGCAAAGCCGTTAGTAGGAGCCGGAGGCAACGGAGTCATGAAAATAGTCAAAGTAGGAGAGAGTGTATATAACTTTCATTATCAGCGGAGGATTGTGAAATTAATTTCCTGGAATAAGCTGGTTAATCATATTAATCGTATTCGTAGAGGGCGTAGATATATGTTGCAAAAAGGAATTCGGCTGATTACGATTCATGGAAATCCGGTGGATTATCGTGTGAAAATGGTCAAGAATCATGCTTCCTGGAAAATTACAGCAGTCGTTGCGAGGGTAGCACGTTCAGGTCAATTTGTTACGAATTTATGCCGTGGAGGAAGCATGCTGAAAGGTATTGTAGCTCTAAGAAATAACTATCCATCATCTACAGCAAAATTAAAGAAAAGAACAATGACTGGCGTTGCACGAACATCAACACATTTGTTAGAAAAAGAGTACCCTGGTATCGGATCACTTGGCTTCGACTTTGGAATAGATAAACAAGGGAAAATTTGGATTTTCGAAGTGAATACAAGACCGTCATGAATTGTTGAGTGAGGAAGGAGATTCACAACGAATCCCCTTCTTAAGTTTCAATTAAAGAATAAATCTAAATGTACTCAGTCAATCGAATTCTAATAAAGAAAATGAA
>JBBDTA010000150.1:0-17246 GCA_040904605.1 Paenibacillaceae bacterium | reverse complement strand
ATTAAAAGCAATCCTAAAAATATAGTCAACTTTTTATGGATTGTACTTGGCCTCGGTGCAACTTCATTGATGTTAGCCAGTTTATGACAGATGGAATTGTATGGGTTGCCGGTGAAACGCTTCGGGATCGCTATATTCATTATTATGTTTGGGTTAGACTGGAAACTGACATTGCTTGCTATCATTCGATACCGATCATGATCGTATTCTCTATGCTGTTATGGGGGATGATCGGTAGACGTTGGTACCAACAATGGAGGGCAATCTTCCGACTTAACGTGCTTGTCGGCGATTCCTTGAATGGAATTCGTGTAGTGAAGGCGTTCGGTCAAGAATCCACCTTTGCCATCGCCCACCGCCTATCGACACTGCGCAATGCCAATCGACTCATTGTGCTGGCGCGAGGTAATATTGCCGAGACCGGCACACACGATGCTGATTTTCTGTTCTTCGAGATATCAATTTGTTCCCATGTCGGGGAATTGAGCGGTAACAGTCTCGTCATGTGATAAAGGGACCTCGTTAGAGGTCCCTTATCATCTATTCTGATGTAATTGATTGTTCCCTGATGACTGTATACATCTCTGTGGATTGCTCTTTGCGAGGCGATTCGTGGAGAATTTCCACTCGCACGGTGACAAGCTTGTTACCGTATCGGACGGTGATTTCATCCCCGACCTTTACGCCACTACTCGCCTTCGCTTCTTTCCCGTTGATCTCAACTCTTCCTTGATCGGAAACGTCTTTGGCGACAGTTCGTCGTTTGATCAGCCTGGAAAGCTTCAGAAATTTGTCAAGCCGCATTATTTTACAGCTTCTTTAAGTTTGTTCCCTGCTTTGAAAGCTGGAACCTTGGAAGCTGGAATCTCGATAGCTTTACCCGTTTGTGGGTTGCGACCTACACGACCTGAACGTGAGCGAGTTTCGAATGTGCCAAAGCCGATAAGCTGAACTTTCTCGCCAGCAGCAAGAGCATCTGTAACTTCACCTAGAAATCCGTTCAGTACGGATTCAACATCCTTCTTAGTCAATCCGCTTTTTGTGGAAATGCTGTTTACTAAATCTGTTTTGTTCATTTTTTTTGCCTCCTATGATTTGGTTCTTGCCTTTGACTCTGCAGAAGCCCTTATCCCTTATAGATTTTCAGAGCCTCACGTGATGATCTTTCACGCAATATGTATTCTTGCTCAATAAGGAAAATCCTGCAACTGACACGAATATTTTTATTTTTATTATTAAAATGACTCGAATTGTGGATAATAATGTAACAATATAGGATATTTTATCCAGAATCAGGAATTTTTCTCTGTCAATTTAGCTTCCTGCCACCATCGCTCCATCTCTGCTACATTCGTATCTTCAAATCCTATTCCAGCTCGCTCTAGCTGCTGTTCGATATATTGAAACCGATTCATAAACTTACGATTTGTTAATTGAAGTGCCTCTTCCGGATCAATATGACAGAATCTTGCAGCGTTCACAGCAGCGAATAACAGGTCTCCTAGCTCTTGTTTAAGCGCGAATTTCTGATCCTCCTTTCGGATGCTATCACCTGCTTGTATAAGTTCCCTTACTTCATCTATTTCCTCTTCTACCTTCTCTAATACATCCTCTATTCGATCCCAATCAAATCCAACCTCTGCTGCTTTCTTCTGCAGCTTATATGCATACAGGACGGACGGCAATTCTCGCGGAATACCGGAGAGCTGGGAGGCTTTAGACATCGACTCACCCTTCTCTTGCTTCTCCACTCTCTTCATATCCTGCCAAGCTTGTAATGCCTCATCGGCATTATTCGCTGCCCGGTCACCGAATACGTGTGGATGCCGGCGAATGAGCTTCTCATTCAGTCCCGCGATAATATCCCACACGGTAAACGTACCAACTTCCTCTTCCATCTGAGCATGCAGCATAACTTGAAGCAGTAGATCCCCCAGCTCCTCACACATTGTAACCGGATTATCCTCATCGATCGTTTCAAGCACCTCATACATTTCTTCGATCAGGTTCTTACGAATACTGTTATGCGTCTGCTCACGATCCCACGGACATCCTTCTGGGCTACGTAGAATCCGGACGATTTCATGAAGTCGTTCGAATGTACGATTGCGCAGGCTCGGTTCATCCGCCCGGGGAACATAGATGATCGATAGATTACCATATCGTTCGATTCGATCTATCTCATACAGGGGCAAGGTTTCTATATGCTCTTTACCTGCCACACCTAGCGCATGCGCAACCACAATCGGGTAATCATCGGGATACACCTCCATGAGTGCTAGCTTAACATCAGAGGCTGTGAAGGGATCGAATACCTGAGCGATGATCGTATGCATATGAGGTCTGATCCATTCTGATTGTAATTGTGCCGCATCCAATAGCTGAAATCCCTCGATGGGGTCAAAGCCAAGACGAATAAAAGCTTGATCCAGAAAGCTTTCACCACCAACGACACGAACATCAATTCCCTTCTCTCTGCTGCCTGCGATCAATTTCTGTACCGTTGACTCAGCTACCATCGGATGACCTGGAACTCCATAGACGATCAGATGTGAGCTTCTACCTGCTTCTGTGAATAAGAACGATACAATAGCTTCGTAGGTGCTACCGAACGTTTCATTCGTCTCATATAGGTGATCAAAGGATTCACAGTGAATACCCTCGGCTCTCAGATAGGTGACCACCGGATGCTGCTCCGTTCTGACATATATTTTCTCAGCAGCCTTCAAGGTTTTCCAAACGCCTAGAGTGAGTTGATCCTCATCCCCTGAGCCTAGCCCAACAATCGTAATCGTTCCACTCATATGTATCCTCCTATTCCTCTCTCTAGAGGGGATTTTATCGTGTTGTCTCTGAGATTAAACGAAGTCTTCTAAGCAACGGCAGCAGCCTGCTCTTAGCTCCAGGAACATAAGTAAGCTCATGAGGTGCCAACACTTCCAACCGGATGAGAGCAGCCATATAGACGATCATACCGGTTATAATCGCCAACCCAGCGATGCATGTATTGAATAGTCTACCTGAGGTAGAGACGGCGCTAAACCCGGTCATTGCAGCTGGTATCCCAAATACGATGATCAGCAATATGGCGGACATCAAAGCCAGTGCCATACCTATTCTAATCACGTAGGTGTTTAGAGGTAATGCTACGCCAACTGTTCTACGAATAGCTATCACATTCAATATCGTTGCAATTGCAAAAGCTAAGACTGCCGCTAATGCAGCCCCATAAATACCCCACACGGGAACGAGCAGAAAATTCAACAATACCTTGGCCATTGTCGCAATAAGTAAGTTGATCGCAGGAATAGTAACTGAGCCTATACCCTGTAATACACTGGTGGTCGTAATGTTGACGGTGCTGAACATCGCTGTAAAGGCTACAATGGCGATGGCCATCGTTCCCTTTGTATTCTCATAGAGCATAATATTCACAGGCAATGCTGTAATCGCCAGACCCATTGATGCGGCAACTCCTACAAGCCAGGTCAGACGGATCGATAGCTCTGCCCGTTGACGAACGGTATGCCAATCATTCGACGATCTCGCCTCAGCAATCGCAGGTACGAGTGCAACAGATATCGCACTGACCAGCATCGCCACCATCTGGACCAAGGGTAGACCTCTGGCATAGATCCCAAACTCTGTCATCACATCTAGATCGCTCATGCCCGGCTGATGCAAGAGTCGAGGTAATGTGAATGTATCGACAATACTCATTAAAGGGACAGCAATAGCACCTAAGCATACTGGGATGGCAAACAGCAGCATTCTTCGAGCAAGACTGCTGAATCGCTCTTTAGCTTGGATGCTAGCAGCTTGCGATGTCCTCCACCCCAGCTCCTGAAGCCGCTCGTGCCTACGCCAATACATCAACATAACCAATAGACCAGCCACAGCACCGGTCACAGCTCCGAATGTAGCACCTGCGGCTATCCAACTAGCGGAGATCGTCCAGGATGTGAGTAAGATCAGAACTACGATCATCGTCCCCACTCGGATAAACTGCTCTACCACCTGAGACACAGCGGTAGGGACCATATCTCGACTTCCTTGAAAGTAGCCTCTGAGTGCTGCCATGATGGGCACGAATAACAATGCGAACGATACACTCTGTATGGCAGGTATGGTCTCTGCGTTCCCAATCCAGCCAGCAATGATACTGGCACCAAAGAATAAGACGACGAAGCCAATCATGCCACTTATCGTCAGTAAGATAATAGCTACCTTAAGTACCTGCCGCGCAGCTAGAATGTTCCCTTTGACCAAATTATCTGCCACAAAGGTCGAAACAGCAATTGGAAATCCTGCAGTTGCAAGGAATAGAATCAAGATATAGAACGGATATACCGCAGTATAGATACCATAAGCTTCATCCCCAGCTATATTCTGAAGTGGTATCTTCTGCAGTGTGCCTAACAGCTTAGATATCACTGCAGCAGCACCTAGTACGGCAGCACCCTTCACCCATAATACACCTGTTGTATTCGTCTTCCCTCGTCGATGCTCCAACTATACACCCCATTTCACCATGCGGCCCTTAGAATCCGAGGCAATCTGAAGTCATTATATAACAGACAGGCTCAAGAAAAAAAGCTTCCCTGCAATAGCTAGTCCAAACCAGCCGCGGGGGGAAGCCTATATCACCATATACTCCTCAAAACTTTCAGCTACTGCTCCATCTGTTTGCCTAAGAATCCCGCTGCAGTTTCGGCCATCTTGACTTCCATTTGGCCCATTCTCACGGATTCATCTTTGGTTAACAGAATAACCGCGCCTATCGGATCTCCCCCAGTAATAATCGGGGCGATGACGTACGAATGATACTTTTCTTTCAAATCCTTACAAATTTCCACCTCACTTGGTGTTGTTTCCAAGGCTATTTTGCGATTCTCCATACAGTTCTCCACGATCGTTCCGACTTGCTTGTCCAGATATTCTTTCTTCGACCCGCCGGCAAGAGCAATTATATTGTCTCGATCTGTAATCATTGTAACATGATTCGTGCTCTCGAATAATGATTCTGCATATTCTTTGGCGAAATCACCTAATTCACCAATCGGTGAATATTTCTTCAGAATAACTTCTCCATCACGGTCCACAAATATCTCTAAGGGATCACCCTCACGAATCCTCAGTGTACGGCGAATTTCTTTAGGGATGACGACCCTGCCCAAATCATCGATACGACGAACAATTCCAGTTGCTTTCATGCTCATGGTGCCTCACTTCCTTTTTTTATATTGTACTGGATCGGTTGAAATAGATTGTGTTCGATTTCTGTCCATAGTATTCTTCAGTTCCCATATACTTATGCAATAACCAATCAACATTAAAGTGAAACACATAATTGCGATTATACCATTCGTGGACAAGTGATAAATTTGGGTGGGTAGGTGGGAAATTCACCCTGAAATTTAGAAAAATCATACGGATTATTCAGACCATTACGAAGTTTAGACTGCACCGAACTGTCCTTCTTATACGTAAACCGGTGCAAGCTCATTCTGGCTCAGCATACATCGATTGCATAGCTCGATAGCGTTGAACGATATGACAGCTCGCGATAGCGCTACATTCGGCGTTATTACGCAGTACAAATTCGCTGTTTGTTCCTAAATTCGCCATTATCGGCCAATAGCGCAAGTTTCAGCGCTATAGCGCGGTCCAGAAGGAGTTGTAGCGCTAAACATGCGCTAATCATTCCAAAAGTAGCTTTCCAACAAAAAATAAAACACTTATAGTGCAGCAACAGCGCTAACTGTTGCGCTAATTTGCTCCAACAAACTTATTAAAAAAAGAAGAGCAACCTCGATCCACCTAATGAGCTCTCAGCGATTTAAAGCGTCTTCGACGCTCTACTGCTCGCTTCCGTGCCAGTTTCTGCGCAAAAGGGATGTCCATCGAGTAGATAATATCTACTTTAAGGAACATCCCTTTGTTGAATTGGATCATTCGTATTATTCAGTCTCTGATCATTACTTGGTCTTCTCGGTCTCGGCTCCGTCTCCAGTACCCTCTGGAGTCTCAGGTACCTCTGTCTTAGGAAGATTAACCTCACCGATAATTAGCTTAGGCACTTCTTTCTCGATGTAATCCATGAAAAATTCATTAATCATTTCTATCTTCACACTATTCTTGACTGCCTCAAAGTCTCCAGAATTACGAGCCTCCACAACGACAACATGGTAGCCGTATTCTGTTTCGATGGGCTTACCAATCTCATTAAGCGGTTGATTCAGTGCGGCATTCTTGAAATTCTCTACCCATTGCGACACATCGACATCCTCGTATATGCCACCCTTATCCTTATTCCCATCGTCGGAATACTCAAGCGCTAGCTTGTCCCAATCACCCGTGCTCTTCAGCTTCTCATATGCTTCATTGGCCCGCACAAGTGCTTCTTCCTTAGTGCGAAGCTCTTTACCTTCTTGATCCTTGAAGGCTACAAGCACATGCCGAACAGTAGCTTTCGTATACGCATTCTGATTTGCCTTTAAATTATCTTCATACTGCTGTCTGATTTCTGCATCTGTGAATTTAGCGCTTAATACAGCTTGCAGATTGTATTGTGTGTATACATAATTTTCCAGATCATCGAAGTCGATCCCATTCTCTTTCATGAATGCATCTACCTGTGTTTTCTGTTCTGCATTTTCCTCTATGCTTTTCTTCATATTCTTGGTAGCAGCTGTGGCTTGTTCCTTGGATTGTTTCTTAGCTTCTTTACTTACATCCTTGGATAAGACACGTTCAGCGATGTATTGATTTAACACCATAGTTTGAAAATCTGGCATCATCTCTAAGTACATATAATTCTGATCTAATAGTTTCCTCGCACCTAAGTAGCCATTAAACTCACTTTCTGTAACTGCGCCACCTTCGTACGTTACAATTATCTTTTCCTCAGCCTTATCGTTATTCTTTCCTGCATCTTTATTACCACCGCAAGCGGATAGTAGAATGACTAGCAGGATAGCAAGTCCGAGCAGCAATGATTTGTATCGTGATCGCTTATTATTTGGCAACATTGTGTAGTTCTCCCTTCGGTTTTATGACCTCTTCAAAGTCGATCATGAATGTCTCAAGCAGCTCAAGCAGTTGATCGGAGGACATTCCTTTTCCCTTAAGTGTAATATGGATACGTGGTCCATCAGCCAGCTTAATCCGACCTCCCAATCTGGAGCTAAGGGTCATTAGCTTCTGTCCATGGATTGTACCTAATCGGCTATCGGCGATCTTAATAACCATATCTTCGCCTTGCTGCTGAATCGACTCTATTCCATACGCTGTTCCATAAACCTTGAGCTTGGCGACCAGCAAAAGACGCGTTACTTCTACAGGTGGATCTCCAAAGCGATCCTCTAGCTCCTCGTATAAATCAACGGCTTCCTGTAATGACGAGATCGCTGCTGCTTTCTTGTACACTTCAATCTTCTGCATACTATCATAAATATAGGTTGAAGGTAAATAGGCGTCGATGTTGATATCGATCTGCACATTCCATTCAGCGGGCACGGGCATATCTTCTCCCTGTAGCGCAGCTTTGCGGTGGCGGATCTCCTCTGCCAGCATCTGAGAATATAAATCAAAGCCTACCGAGGCAATGAACCCGTGCTGCTCTGCACCGAGTAAATTACCTGCTCCTCGGATGGCCAAATCGCGCATGGCAATCTTAAAGCCACTTCCAAGCTCCGTAAATTCCTTAATGGCCTGTAGTCGTTTCTCAGACACTTCAGATAGCACTTTATCCCTCTGATAGGTCAAGTAAGCATAAGCGATTCTATTAGAACGACCTACACGGCCTCGTAGCTGGTAGAGTTGTGAAAGTCCCATCTTATCAGAGTCATACACAATCAAGGTGTTCACATTCGGAATATCAACACCAGTCTCAATAATCGTTGTACTTACCAGCACATCGAACTCACCATCGAGAAAATCGAGTATGGTTTTCTCCAGCTCCTGCTCACTCATCTGACCATGTGCCACTGCAACACGGGCCTCTGGCACAAGAGCGGATATTTGCTCCGCCATCTGATGGATACCCATCACACGATTGAATAGAAAATAAACCTGCCCATTCCGAGCCAGCTCTCGTTCAATAGCCTCTCGGACCAGTGAACCACTATATTCCACAACATAGGTCTGAACCGGGAATCGATTCTCTGGCGGTGTCTCAATGACCGATAAATCCCGAACACCAAGAAGCGACATGTGCAAGGTTCGTGGAATTGGCGTTGCCGTGAGTGTTAGCACATCAACGTTTGCTTTAAGTCGCTTCAGCTTCTCCTTGTGAGATACCCCAAAGCGTTGTTCTTCATCTACAATAAGCAAGCCCAAATCTTTAAACTTGATATCACTCGATAGAAGCCGATGGGTTCCAATGACAATATCTACGGCTCCACTCTTCAAGCCCTTAATGGTATCCGTCTGTTCCTTCTTCGAACGGAAACGGCTAAGCACTTGGAGTGCCATCGGAAAACCTGAGAATCGTTCCCTGAATGTCTCATAATGCTGCTGAGCGAGAATGGTGGTCGGCACTAGAATAGCCACTTGTTTACCTTCGATGGCCGCTTTGAATGCAGCCCGGATCGCTACCTCAGTTTTGCCATAGCCAACATCTCCACAGAGTAGGCGATCCATGGGCTGTTTTTTCTCCATATTGGTCTTGATCTCAGCTATCGCTCTTAACTGATCCGGTGTTTCCTCGTAAGGGAACATCGCTTCAAACTCGGATTGATACGGAGAATCATGGGAAAAAGCATACCCCGGAGCCTCTTGTCGGTCGGCATATAGCTTAATAAGCTCATCTGCGATATCTTTGACGGAGCTTTGCGCCTTAGTCTTGGCCCGCTGCCAATCTGCGCCACCTAGCTTATTGATCTTGGGATCGCGATCCTCCGAGCTTACATACTTCTGCACCATCTCAATCTGTTCGATAGGCACGGAAAGTCGATCACCGCTAGCATATTGAATATGAATATAATCCTTATGGAGCCCCCCTACAACGAGGGTACCAATGCCTGTATACTTGCCAATCCCATGATTGACGTGAACGACGTAGTCCCCTGGCTTGAGCTCGGTATAGCTTTTCAACCGCTCTGCATTCTCGATCTTCTTATCGACACGCCTTACCTTCCGTTGCTTCTGGGTGAATATCTCTCCTTCGGTTATGACGACCAGACGAACAGAAGGCAACTCAAACCCAGCTTGTAGATTCCCATCCACAATCTCCGGTAATGGAATGTGATAATCGAACAGTACACGTTTAATATGCTCCATACGGTCTATGCCATTTGCTAGCAGTATTACTCTCGAGCCCGTCTTCTCCCAACGCTCCATCTCAGCCTTTAATACATTCATCTGACCATGAAAATTCTGCATGGAACGACAGACAAAATTTAATATATTCTGAGGCTGAGTTTGCGGGATTTGTCTAAGGAATAAAGACAGGAATACGGCTTGGAATGGTTTGGGATGGAATAATGAATCATAGCCTTTGGATAACACACATGAAGGCAGAATACGCCCTGCTTGCAGCAAATCCGTAACCATCTCCGCTTCGTCGCGCTCGAGCTGCTTGGAGGTTTCTATCAAACGAAGAGGCTCATCTATGAATAATAATGAATCCTGTGGCATGTAATCGAAGAGCGTCTGTCTTTCTGGGTATAGAAAAGAAATATACTTGAATATATCCTGAAAATATTGGTGTTCTCTTAATAGCTCTACTTCCTGCCCTACCGTTTCCTTCAATCGAAGCTTAGCTTGTCGATCAGTCATTCGAGACAGCTGCTCCTCAAGTCTCTCAGAGACATGCTGCGCTGCATGACTAAACCGTTGTTTATCCGCAATAATTTCACGGCATGGAGGCAAGCTGACCTGATCGAGCTTATCAACAGAACGTTGATCCTCCACAGAGAAGGTTCGAATCGAATCAATCTCATCATCAAACCATTCCATACGATAGGCATAGTCTGAAGTGAGTGGGTACACATCCACGATCCCACCACGAATGCTCATCTCGCCTTTCTGCTCGACACGTTCGACACGCTCATAGCCTAACTCCGATAACCGGAGCATCACACTCTCCATAGGTATTGTATGTCCCGCACGCAGAAGAAGCCGTCCAGAAGCAAAAATCTGCTTCGGCGGTATAAGCTTACGAATTCCAGCGTATGGAGCAACGATGATTCCTCGATGCCCCTCGGCAAGTCGGGTAAGCACTTCAATACGCTGGGCTAGAATATCTGGACTAGAAAAGGCGGATTCGGTCACCATTAACTCATTGGCTGGATATAACAGTGCCTTCTCTCCAACGGGTAAGCAGTCATTAAGATCCTCTACAATCCGTTGGGCGGCAAACATATTATGTGTGACGATCATCATTGGCCGTTGTAATTCGGTATGAACCGCAGCCATTAATATTTGCTTAGATGAGCCTGCCAGCCCTGATATGAGCTGTTCCTTCATACCTTGACGTATACCAGATACAATAGAGGTGAAATCTACATCCTCCGAAAAAAGTCGAAGCAATGAATTCATGTAATTTGTTAATTCTCCTCTCGCCATCAGACCATGCGACAGCAAGTCTATTGAAAACAGATTTATTGCAGCGGGTTTTGTAATAAAGATAGCTCAGGATAACTCTCTAGTGTCTGTGAACAATAATCACAGACGACCTTCACTGTCACTTCCCCATTGGAATTATACGCTATTATATCTCTGCGTTCATCAGGGGTCAAGAAGTGAAACCCCAGCTGAAATTCGTTCACAGAATCGTCCGTAATTTCACCAACCATCGTATGACAGTGACGACAAATATATTTTACAGTCATGTGTATGCCTCCCGGAGTTAACCTATGCGTATAGCAAAGTTTATTCTCCTAGTATGGCCCACCGCTGTACAATTTAGCCGTGATCGATAACGTGCTACATATTGAATTTAGCCATTGCTTTGTCAAAGGGATGCTCCAAGACAAATTCTATTGCTTCTACAGTTCGGTCTAACACCGGTAATATTAGCTCAGATTCGGTCTTGGTGAAATTAGCTAGAACATAATCTGCAATATCATAACCTGGGGATGGTCGAGAAATACCAATTCGAACGCGATTGAATATCTGCGTACCTAAATGCTGGACGATCGATTTAATGCCGTTATGCCCACCCGGACTGCCTTGATATCTCAATCTTACCTGTCCTAATTGTGTATCCAAGTCATCATATATGATGATCCCTTCATCAATGGATGATTTTGTATAATCAAGGAATGCTCTGATCGATTCACCCGAAAGATTCATATACGTCTGAGGTTTGATGAGTGCAACCTTCTCCTGACCAATCATCCCTTCACCGATCATCGCCTTGAATTTGTTCTGTGTAACCACGATGCGATGCTTGTCGGCAATACGATCAACACACATAAAACCGACATTGTGTCGATTGTTCTGATAGTTCCTCCCGGGATTCCCCAGACCGGCAATCCATCTCATTGTAGCTGCTCCTCTTTTACGAATATTGTAACTATTATGCAACGATTGTTCACGATAAGTTGTCTTTAATTATGAGGTGATGAGAAGATGTATAAGAATGGACAGCTTCTGACAGAAGACACGCAGTTTACAGATCATATCGAACTAGATGTACCTATTCAAATTTATCGCAATAACCTGCATGACGACATAGGTTTTGTTCAGGATATTACTTCCTTGTACGTTAAGGTGAACGATACCTTCTATCGTCGCGATCAATTCCACTTCATCTCTAGACCAGGGTACTAACGGCAGGCCGTTGTGCTTTCTTCGGTCCCTCGAACAATTTACTAACTGACAATTCTTCATGTACAAGAATAATCGCTTCACCCACTAGTGGTGCTACAGACAGCACCTTTATTTTTGATGATGGTTTTGGATGAGTAATCGGTATTGTATTCAGAACAATTAACTCATGGATGGGTGCCTTCTCTATTCTTTCCATGGCAGGACCGGAGAGCACGGGATGGGTGCAGCACGCATAGACGCTCTTCGCTCCGCCCTCCATTAACGCATTCGCAGCGAGAACAATCGTTCCTGCTGTGTCGATAATATCGTCAATAAGTATACAGGTTTTACCTTCTACCTCTCCGATGATATTCATCACTTCACTAATGTTCGGTGCAGGACGCCGCTTATCGATGATCGCAAGCGGGGCTGATAAATCATCAGCAAGTCTACGAGCTCTAACCACACCACCATGATCTGGCGATACGACAACAATGTCCTCTAGCTGCTTACTCAGAAAATATTGCGCCAAAATAGGAACACCCACCAGATGATCCACTGGTATATCGAAGAAGCCTTGGATTTGCATAGCATGCAGGTCTAATGAGATCAGACGATCTGCGCCAGCCTTCTCAATGAGATTGGCTACCAGCTTAGCCGTGATTGGATCACGTGGGCGAGCTTTACGATCTTGACGCGCATATCCATAGTAGGGAACAACAACATTGATGGTTTTCGCAGAGGCACGTTTTAATGCATCTACCATGATGAGCAGCTCCATTAAATGATCATTGACCGGGGCACAGGTAGATTGGATGACGTACACATCGCAGCCACGAACGCTTTCATCTAATTGGATTTGTATCTCACCATCACTAAACCGTATCACTTCAGAACGGCATAATGGTAAACCAATCGTTTCCGCGATTTCAGCTGCTAATTGTGGATTGGAATTACATGTGATTAATTTCAGCTTGTTATCCCCATAAACCTTCATCTCAATGATCGCTCCATTACTCTTATGATTGTTGTTTTTTGATTCGCGCTTTTAATTTAGCTGCGTATCCTGGTTTATTCGTTTGCCTACTACGACCAATTGCTAATTCATCATCAGCCACATTGTGAGTAATGGTGGAGCCGGCTACAACATAGGCACCTTTACCTATATGGATAGGAGCAATCAGATTACTATTGCTTCCAATGAAGGCATTATCATCAATCTGTGTAATATGCTTCTGAACTCCATCATAATTGGCAGTTATCACGCCACAGCCTAAGTTCACGTTCTTCCCAATATGGGCATCGCCGACATAGCTCAAATGCGGGACTTTGCTGCCTTCACCAATCGTCGAGTTCTTGACCTCGACGAAATCACCTATCTTGACCTTCGCAGCAATTTTAGACCCTGGACGCAAATAAGCGAATGGACCAATGTTCGCGCCCATCCCTACCTCCGCTTGATCTAGAATAGACTGCTTGACATGAACACCATCATGTAGAAGACTATTTATAATTTCGGTTTGTGGACCAATGATACAATCCGATCCGATTACTGTAGACCCGCGTAGAGTACACTCTGGATGAATAACGGTATCAGGCCCGATGGTAACATCAGCATCAATATATGCGGTATCTGGATTAATGAACGTAACTCCACTCAGCATATGTTGCTTATTGATTCGTTTGCGAAGAATGGCTTCTACTTCAGAAAGTGCAACACGGTCATTCACTCCAGTTGCTTCCTCAGGGTTACTCATACAATAGCCTTCAATGTGGTGTCCCGCCTCATGAAGAATACCAATGACCTCCGTCACATAATATTCGCCTTGTGCATTATGATTCGTTACTTGGTGAAGCGCTTCGTACAGCCGACGATTATTAAAGCAATACGTCCCCGTATTGATCTCCTTGATCTTACGCTCTTCCTCCGTACAATCCTTCTCTTCAACAATACGCAATACTGCGCCCTGAGCATCACGAACAATACGACCGTACCCAGTAGGATGGTCCATCTGCGCTGTTAATAAAGTACCTGCTGTCTGCTGCTTGGTATGAATTTGAATAAGATTACGTATCGTCTCTTCGGTAAGCAATGGGGTATCACCATAGAGGATTAGGGTCACTCCCTCCGTGGCTTCTAACAAAGCTGCAGTCTGAAGAACAGCATGACCTGTACCAAGCTGCTGCTCCTGTATTACGTATTCCACCTGATCTCCTAGGGTATCCCTAACCATATTTGCTCCATGACTGACAACGACAACCGTTCGTTCTACTTGAACCTTGTGCAGCATGTCTACAATATGTTTGACCATTGGCTTACCACAAACCTTATGAAGCACCTTATACAACTTGGACTTCATTCTAGTACCTTGTCCCGCCGCTAGCACGATTGCATGGATATGCAACAGCACCGCCTCCTAATCGTAAATCAGATGTTTGTGACTAACGAGAACATTGAAGTAGCTATATCCTAGCGCTTCATTTGAATCATATCTTACTTTACTGCAAAAGAAAAGAGAGCCAATGGGCTCTCCCTTCTAGAAGAATAGTTAAATTAAGAGACTTCTTCGATAACCGTATCGGAGTCATCCGTAAGTGCACGATCATACTCTTCTAATACTGCTGACTGAATTTTTTCCCGCGTCGCTGAAGATATGGGGTGAGCAATATCCCGAAATTCACCATCGGGAGTTCGCTTGCTCGGCATAGCAACAAACATTCCATTGTTGCCATCTATGACACGAATATCATGTACGACAAACTCATTATCGATGGTAATGGAAGCGATCGCTTTCATTCTCCCCTCCGAGTTCACTCGGCGAAGTCTTACGTCCGTAATTTGCACTTTATGTCACCACCTTTACTTATGAAAAAAACAACTTGGCTATATATTCCACATTTGCATCACAAATCCTTCTTTAAAATGTAAATTTTTTGGTTACTTTTGTAAATCTGCAATCAATTCAATTTCGATACCTACATCCTTGGGAAGTCTAGCGACTTCAACCGTGGATCGAGCAGGTTTATGGTCACCCATATAACTCGCATAAATCTCATTAATCTCAGTAAATTGGTTCATATCCTTGATAAAGACAGTTGCTTTTATAACTTGCTCAAATCCAATTCCCGCTTCCGCTAATACCGCTTTTAAGTTTTTAAATACTTGATGCGTCTGCTCTTTAATACCTCCTGCTACAACCTGACCCGTTAGATCTAATGGAATTTGACCTGAAGTGAATAATAGATTACCTGCACGAATCGCTTGGGAATACGGCCCAATCGCTTGGGGTGCAGCCTCTGTTGATATTGTTGTCAGTTTCATCTGTATATGGCCCCTTATATGAAATAATTACCTGGTTGGACTGCGATTTTCCGGGTCTTGGCATCCACATCTGTAAGCTTAGCTAAGGATATATAATCCTCCACCAAATGCTCCTCGTTATCAACCTCTCCCGATTCGACGAATACACCTACGCCCTTGACTGTTGCACGAAACTCCTGGAGCAGATCCATCATACCTTTAATTGTACCTCCAGCTCGCATGAAATCATCAATAATCAGCACGCGTGATTGCTCCTTCAAGGCTCTGCGCGCCAGCGACATCGTCTGGATTCGCTTCGTTGACCCAGACACATAGTTAATACTAACAGCAGAGCCCTCTGTAACCCGGTTATCGCGTCGCACAATAACAACAGGCAGGTTCAAGTATTGAGCAGTCGCATAAGCAAGGGGTATCCCTTTGGTTTCGACGGTCATGACCACATCTAGATCTCGAGCGGAGAAGGCCGCCGCGAACATCTTGCCAATCTCATTCACAACTGCAGGTAGTCCAAGAATATCAGACATGTAAAGATAACCTCCCGGAAGAATCCGTTCAGGCTGATCTAGTTGGAGACAAATTTTCTGTATGGCTTTTAATGCATAGGCTTTGGATATCTTCGGTATATATTTAACCCCGCCAGCTGCACCCGCCATGGTCATTAATTCTCCAAGTCCTTCGCTCTCGAAAACCTCCTTAATAATAGCAAGGTCTTCACTAATTGAAGATTTAGCTGAGCTATAGCGATCCGCGAATGTCGTTAAGGGGATAAGTGTGTGTGGACGAAATAATAAATACTGAGTCATTTCAACTAGTCGTGCACTTCTCCGAAGTTTTTTCAAGAGTTTGCCCCCTTATAGATGCCTTTTACAGAAACCCGAATATTATAAAGCAAATATACCATTTTTATACGTCTTTTCGCAATATCTGATGGCAAATTGATGGAAGGAAAAGCTCCACGACCTTTAAATCCTTAATCTAATGTTACACTACCTCCCGTACTAAGTGAACGAACGACATAAACCTCTTTACAAAAACCGCGCAAACCATTATAGATCCGATGAACCTTGGATTGTTTACTTACTAGCCCGAACACTGTGGGTCCGCTACCCGACATCAGAACACCATCAGCTCCTAATTTGATCATGGACTCCTTGATCCTTCTTACTTCTGGATACATATCTAAGGTAACTTCCTCTAATACATTGCCTATCGAAGCACACATCCTATTGAAATCCTGGTTCCGAATCGCTGCAAGTAACCCCACTGTGTCAGGATGCTTCCGAATCGCTGATACTCTAAGTTTGCCATATACATCAGATGTGGATACATACATGGGCGGTTTGGCAAGTATAACCCAGCATTGCGGAGGGGCTTCGATAGGTTGTAGCTTCTCCCCTCTTCCCCTTGCTATAGCCGTCCCGCCAGCCACACAGAATGGGACGTCGGAACCAATCTCTTCTCCCAGCTTCTGCATATCAGCCACTGATAAGCGTAAGTCCCATAGTCGATTTAAACCACGAAGCGTTGCTGCAGCATCACTGCTGCCACCAGCCAAGCCAGCTGCCACAGGTATGTGCTTGTCCAGATGAATATGTACACCGCGGCTAATACCGAAGCGCTCTTTCATAAGCCTAGCCGCTTGAACTGCCAAATTCTTATCGTCTAACGGAATAAAACCAACCTGGCTCGTAATGATTATTGAATCTCTTGGTAATTGTGTGAATTCTAAGCGATCAGCTAAATCTACCATCGTCATAATCATCTCAACTTCATGATAGCCATCTTCTCTTTTATGAATGACATCTAATGACAAATTAATCTTTGCTGGAGCTTTCTCGAATATTCTCATTAGCACCTTCTCCATCATCTCTGAGGTAAATGATCTGATACACCCCCTTAATACTAACAAACTCGTGTGAGAAAAACATCATAGATCTGTTTAAAAGTAACATAATCATGGATGATACCGTGAGTAGGTTTAATTCCTTGCTGTGATATGGTAAAAAGGCTAAAGCTTAATTTGGGCGCTTTAGCCTATCCCTGTCCAACTTATCTACTCTCGCTTCATAGACTGCTCAGCCATCTGAATCGCACGCTTCACCATGTTGCCCGCATCCTTGGTTGTAATGGATCCCCAGCCATCCTGCTGTACCTTACCATAGAATCC